>DAOVTM010000148.1 GCA_030633145.1 Desulfobulbaceae bacterium | reverse complement strand
TTTTGCCTGAAATGAAGGATGCCGATTAAATTTTGTGTTAAGTTATCAGTAGTCAGTGACTGAAAACTGCACACTGATAGATAAGCGCAACGCAGTGGAGACTTCGACTGACAACTCAGACCGGCAAGCGTCCAATTTTACTCTTGTTGCCCATGTATAGAGGGGTTGTAGCCAATATGAAAACGATTTTTTACGAGGTCTGAACATAACTTCTAAAGTACAGGTGGTTAAAATGGATGGGTATTTATACGGGGCATCCTGCCAGGGTATCCAGTCGTTTGTTTTTGAGACTGATAAACTACAGGAAATAATAGGTGGCAGCGAACTTGTTGAACAGCTCTGCACCTCTATGTTTACTAACCTGTTACAGCAACTGGGCATCAGGGAGGATGAATCAGGCAGCTATGGATCAGTGGTCAGTGCTGCGGGTAATATCCGTTATCTCTTCCAGGGACAGCACAGGAAATATGTGGAAAAATTAGTCAGAGAATTCCCCATATTTACTACAAAGATGGCTCCCGGCATAACCATCAGCCAGGCGGTTGTCTGGTTTACAGGCGATCTGAGCAAAGATGATATGAATCTGTTGGAACAAAAGCTCAAAGCGCAACGAAACCGGAACTGGCGACCGGCTGACTTGGGCTTTCTGGCCGTTGAGCGGTGCAGGCGCACTGCCAGACCAGCGGTAAAGTGGGACAAACCTGGGAAGAATGATGGAGAGAAAGGAGAACCGATTGATTCCAGTCTTGCGGCAAAACGTGAGGCTAATTGCCAGCAGGCACCCTTAACCCTCTTTAGAAAACTGATGCCTGAATCAGACTTCTTGAAAATTACCCACTCACACATCCCCTTTGAAATGGAGGAGATGATCGACCCGGAAAAATCTGAATGGCTGGCTATCATCCATGCAGACGGCAACAACCTGGGTAAGATGCTCCAGACCATGGCCAAACAACTGGAGAATAATCCGGAGCTGAAGGTGGTGGACGCATATAAGGAATTTTCCACCAGACTGGACAATGCCACGGTCGAGGCTGTGCAGAAAACCTGCGGCCAGGTTATCCTCAAGGACGACTACATCACCAGAAACAGCAAAATCCCCATCCGCCCCATTGTCATTGGCGGTGATGATCTGACTGTAATCTGCCGGGCCGACCTTGCCCTGGAATTTACCAGGAAGTTTCTTGTCTGTTTTCAGGAACAGACAAAAAAACATCTCGAACCTTTAGTGCAAGAGTATGAACTCGATCAATTTACAGACGGCCTGACCGCCTGCGCCGGTATTGCCTTTGTCAAACCCAAATATCCCTTTCATTACGGAGCCGACTTAGCCGAAGAGTTGTGCGGAGCAGCAAAAAAGGTAGCAAAAGACAAAATAAAGGATAAAGAGAATAAAAATGTTCCGGCAAGTTTGGCCTTTTACAAGATACGTTCTACCTTCCTGGAATCCTACCAGGATGTGTGTGAAAAAGAGTTGCGGGCAGGAATAAATCGGGAAATAGACCTCAATTACGGCCCCTATTTTCTTGACTCCGCAGAAGGGTACAGCCCGACCCTGAGCGAATTGATCTATAAAACGGAAAAGTTACGCAGCAAAGACGCACCCACCTCATCTCTGCGTAAATGGCTCAGTGCCTTAGATCATGACAGAGAAGAGGCTGACCTGCTGATGACCCGTATTCAACAGATCATCACCACAGAATATCTGAATGAACTGGATCTTAACACACCTGTCAGAAACAGGAAAACCCCGGTGGGAGACTGGCTGTCTCTACTTTCCGTGAGCAAAGAGTAAAAAACGCATGAGTTTTGAGGGGAATATTTGATGGGGCAGAAACAATGATTGACATCAAGACCGGCAATCCATGGGAAAAAGACACAAGAGGAAAACAGTGTCCGGCATCCTTTTCCAGGTTTATACTCCCGTTTTCCTATCACCTGGAACAAATTCCTCCGTACTGGTGCAAGAGTTTAGATACTGACAAACTCTTTTTTCAATCCTTTCCAGCATCAGCGTTAGGTAGGGAGAGAATAGTTTATTTTACCCGTGAAACAGCCAATGTCCTATACGAACGGGCAACCTGGGCAAAGATCCCGGCAAATATCTGGCAGGAAAATAAAAAATGTTGCGGCCCTTTTTCCTTTAAGTCGGTGGCACGAAAGCGGGAATTCCAGGTGTCCCTTGCTCCACCCTGGCTGGTGTTGTTTGAAGATACCGCATTTCAGCACGTATCCCACAGTCTCATGCACCATGGCTTCCTGATACTGGATGCCTGGTTTCCGATGGACAAGGACGGTCAACTCACCGCCAACATGGATGATATGCTGGAATTCAACGAAATGTTCAGATATTATGACCAACCTTTTACTGGACATGCAGACAAATACCGTGAAGCACTGGCAGACTTTCCTGCTGAGTTCACCTCTGTGCAGTGTAAAACGAGTTATCCCTGCTCCCTGTATAAACAGAGATGGTTATCCCTGTTGCGCTTGCCCTTGAAAAAAGAAAATTGCTTTCTACAGATTATTCCAAAAAAAATGCTGAATAGCGAACAATCTTTACAAATTGAAGATCATATTTCCTGTGCAACAGACACCTGTTTCCATTATGCCGACAACAGGGCTTTTGTCTGGACTGCCGCTATTCTGCCCCACGGTGCCTCTCATATTGCAAACAAACACGGAGGTCATATAGAGAAGCCCTGGAATTCCGGCCACTGGCTGAAACTGCTTAACGTAGATAAACCCGACCCAGTCCCGGCGGATACCCATCAGGAACTTACTGATTTCGAGATTGAATGGTCAAAAGAACGAACCTGTAAACGCTGGTTGTCATCTGGTACCTGGTACGGCTACAGTTATCACAGCGGTGCAATGCTGGCATCGGATTTAGAAGAACCACCCCTCTGGTACCATTTCGGCCACCTTTATTTTGACCAGATCCTGTTGCTTATTTACCTGCGAGTTACCCTGTTTGCCTTCAGTCGCCGACTGACCCTTTGCAGTCAGGCAAATGATTATACCATTCTGCGGAAACGATTTTCTCCGTTACGGGGTGCTTTTGCCCAGTTTACCAACCTGTACCAGTTCCCCCTGATCTCCAACCAGCAGCAGGGGGTGGAAATGTATGCTGTAGCCAGGCAAAGCATGGATATTGACAGGCTCTTTAAGGAAGTGCAGGAAGAGATCACCAGTACCCATGAGTACCTTGAGATGAGGGCGACAGCCCGGTTAACGACACTCGGAGTCATTCTTGCATTCATAGGGGCATTTTTTACCTTGACAGGGATTGTAGTTGCCCTGACCACCCCTGAAATATTGAAGAATTTCCTCATAGACCGTGCAACAAATGACGGTAAATATATCCAAAATACTATCCTGTTTGATATTTTTCTTTTGCTGGCAGGAGGATGGATGTACTGGCGCAACCGCCCGGTATGGATCTGGAAAATTCTAAACAAGATCAGGACATAATGAAACAAGGAATAACCATGGAACAGTATCTCATGCGAGTTGAAGCGGTCAACCTATACCATGTACTGGACGATACCCGGCAGCTAAGCGTTCGCAGGGGCGGTGGTATGCTGCTCCGACAGGCAATTCTCGATATAAAAGACATACCAGGTTTGAAAAAGAACTGCGATAGCTGGAAGGATATTTCAAACGGTGCGTCCACCGGACTCTTTCAGTTCCTTTCTGATCGGCCGGAACAATGCCGACAAACGGTTATCGATTTCCTCCACAGTAAAAAATATGCTTTCTTCAGCTTTGTTGTTGATTTTATCCCCTGGCAGAAAGATGAACCGAAGGCACCAGACTTCATGACTGTTCATGAAATGGTAATTGCCCAAAACAGGTTCCGCCAGTTTCAGCAACCAACCATAGTTTGTCCTAAGATAAATGTGGATACCAGTATTCAGCCCTGTGCCTGGGATAATATTCGTCCGGCTCAGAAGATGAAGATGGCCGGTGCAGAACCACAGGAGGTGCGCAGGGGAAAAGAGGCATCAGTGGCCTGGGTATCTGAATCAGTCAATGTCAGACATTGTTACGGGCGTGAACAGAAAAAGGACTTTATCCGTCAGGAGACGGATAGGAAGTGTAATTACAACTATACCCGTGATCTGCTCAAACTCTCCCACAGTCCAGATTTTCCGAAATGCAGCGATAAGGTGGCTGTACTCTATTTTGACGGAAACAGCTTTGGCAGTATTCAGCAGCAATGCAACACCCCGAAAGCCCTGAGCAGGTTTGATAACACGATTAAAGAAAAACGAAAATTCTTTCTCAAACAGCTTGTTGATAAGGCTGCCGGTGATTCGGATTTCTATACCTCAAACCGTAACCAAGACAGGGATACGGCACGGGCGGTTCGTTTGGAGATACTGCTCTGGGGTGGTGACGAACTCATGCTCGTTGTTCCGGCCTGGAAAGGAATGGAAGTCTTGCAGCTCTTTTATACCATGAGCAAAGATTGGAGCTTTACAGATGACAAAGGAAAACGACACCCCTTGACCCATGCAGGCGGCCTGGTTTTCTGCCATCATAAAACACCCATCAGCCGGGTTCAGTCCCTGGCCAGGGAAATTACCGATTATATCAAGGAAAACCACTCTCGTAGCAAGAACCTCTACAACTACCTTGTACTTGAATCCATAGATTTCCCCACCGAACCATACGACACCTTTATCAAAAAACTGTACGGCAGCCAAATTGCGAGAATCTGGCAGCCGAGCAAACCATTATACGGTGACTGGCCTGCCAGGCAAGAGCTGTTCAGGCGGCTGTCCGACGAACAGTCACTGTCCCGCAGACAGGTCTATAAACTGGCAATGGCAGCGGCAGAGTCGATGGACTCGTTTGACACCCAGCATGAACGATTCTGTGAAATAGTTGACACCCCGGAACAGGTTCGTAGGGAGGTATGCAGGCTATTCCCCTTTACTGAAAATGAACAGCGATCCCTGCCCTGGCTCCATTTCTCTGAGCTATGGGATTATTTTGCGCCCATGAGAAAAGATGAGGTAAAAGGATGAGTGGCTTTTATCAGTATCAGTTCAAGGTTACGATAAACTGTGTTGCTCCCATCATCAGCCAGTCTGTCGGTGCATCCGCCCATGGCCTGGATGCTGCTCCACTGGTTGACAGAGATAACATTCCGGTTCTGCCCGGTACCCTGATTGCAGGTAACCTGCGCCATTGCTGGAATTATTTTGCCAGCAGGAGTACCACCGCCATTCAAGCGGAACAGATAGACGACTGGTTGGGTCAGAAGGCAACAGATGGAACACCCAGGCGGGGAAGACTGATTTTCAGTGAGTTCTGGCGGGCTGCGTCAAATCGTGATAGCGATATTCTCCACCATAGAATTGCCATAGAACCGGACAGCGGCAGGGTTAAATCCGGTGCCCTCCAGGTGATATCCTCCCCTTTTGCCCCAGGGAGAGAGGTCGCTTTCAGCGGTACTATTACTGCCTGGCTACGCAATACAAAGGAGGCAGACATGGTACAAAAATGGCTTGCCAAGGGGTTGAACTCTATCTCATCCATGGGGGCGTTCAAAGGAGTCGGTTTTGGTCGGATTCTTGGAGTTAAACCAATACAATACACAGCAGTACCCTGTAGTACGCAAAGAGCTTCCGTCAGTAGCCGATCCGGCATCGGCCTGGTCATTAAACCGGATCGTCCAGTCTGTTTTTCCGGCCATCTCAAGGGCAATAATTCAACCTCGATTGAAGAGGATGCCAATGATAAAAGCGGCCTTGATAACCAGTTTATCTCATTGAATTATATTCCCGGAAGCGCAATAAAGGGGGCCATAACCACCTTGTTGAGAGGAGGGGGAAAAAGATATAATCTTGCCGAACCTCTCAGCAATTCCGACTATCGACTCCTCTGTAAATATGTGGATCAGATATGTATCACCCATGCCCAACCTGCGAAAAACTCCGTTAAACGCCCCCTGCCATTACCATTGACCACAGTGACCGGCCCGGATAGTCAAGACGGCAGCCGTTTTTATGACATAGCCTTGAGCGGCGGAGCCGGGCTTATTTATGGTCAGGCTCCTACATTCTCCGTTGACTGGAAGGAGAGGGTGTGGAAGTCGGCAGATGCGGGACTATCCTTACCGGCACGCCCCGGACGCAGCGTAAGCATCCATACCGCAATCAAGGCATCCAGTGGAGCTTCTGCCGATCACCAGCTTTTCAGTATTGAAGCTGTAAACCCGGAAAATCACTGCTGGCTTGCCAACCTTATTCTGCCAGAACTTGAACCGCAGGAGCAGCAGCAGTTACTCAATGAGTTGCAGCAGTTTTTTGCCCAGGGCCTCCACTGGCTGGGTAAAACCGGAGCCTCTGCTCAGGTTTCAATAGAGTCATATTTCGACAAGCCGGAGTCCTCTACAAAATTTCTCCCAGGTGAAACCCTGACTATCACCCTGGTAAGTCATGCCCGGCTGCTCAAAACCGGAGAGGTGTCTCTGGCTACTAACAGCGGTTCCACCTTATATGAATCCTATAAGAATAACTGGCTTGAACTCACAGATAATTCGCTCCGTTTGATCGACTTTTATGCGGCCCAGGATTTTTTCGGAGGGGATTACTGGCATAAACGATATAACCGGCTCCGCCCTTATAATCCCGAGCTGTTTACCCGACCGGGCAGTGTCTTTGTTTTTGTCATTGACGACCCTGACAAGGCCCGTAAAAAAATCATTTCCTGGGAGAAATACGGATTGCCGCAGCTCATTGATTATTCAAATCACTGGCAGGAAAATCCGTGGATTAGAGAAAACGGCTATGGTGAGATAGCTGTGAACCTGGAACAGCACCATAGGTTAAGACCGAAACCAGGGGGTACTGAAAACCGGATCAAAAAACGACAGTGGGTAGCGGTTGGAGAGGTGAAATGACTCAAGAATCAAATCTATATAAACGTGTTGTAATAGACGGCACCCTGACCTGTCTCAGCGATCTCCACGTAGGAGATGGTGATCTTGCCCTGCACAGTGAGCGTTTTGATAAAATCGGCAAGACAGGAAATACGGTGCGTAAACCAGCAAGAATTCTCAAAATAATTGCTCTGACCGGGAAATACAAGCAGGCCGAAAAGAAGCAGCCTGACAAAACAGAGGAAAAAGTAGAAAAAAAAGAAGGAACATATAACTCTGTCTGCATTGATTACGAAAAAAGAGCCTACATCCCGGCATCGTCCCTGCGCGGCTCGCTCGCTGCCGTCCTTTGTCCGGGTACGCCTTTTGCCGATACAATGTTCGGCTTTGCCCGTCATAATTCAGAGGACATGCCGGGAACACGGCAAGCTGGCAAACTGCGAGTACATGATGCCAGGATTGCACGGCAGTCTCAGCCTGGAGGCCAGACTGAGAAAGTACTCGGTTTTAGTAAAGAGCGACACACCTTTCTCCGCCACGGAGTCTCCATTGATCCCCTCACCGGAACGGCGATCCAGGGGAAACTCTTCTGCTATGAGCTGGTTCCTGAACAAACAGTTTTTCAAGTCCGTTTTGAAGCAGACGATGTAACAGAAGAGGAACTTACTCAGTTGCTGGCACTTTTTGAGGTGTGGAATACTCGCCGGACTGCGGCTCTGGGCAGCGGAACCAGCAAAGGGTTTGGCAGGGTACGCTGGCAACTTGATGCAGTCAATGTACTCACCCCGGAGGAAGAAATCAGCTGGCTGGAAAGCGAATCCCTTGAGCCTCCCCGCCTTCGTCCCATTACAATGGAGCCTGCCGACCTCTCTTCCATTGCTGTTACTCCTGATCGCAGTAACCTGGAGTTTACCCTGATTCTAACACCAAAAGGGCCGTTTCTGATCAACGAACCCGGTTATGTAACCGGGAAAGAACTTGAGCCGAACCTTGAATTCAGCCGCAAGGGAAATAAGGCACTGGTTCCCGCACGTTCCCTGGCCGGGCTTATTCGGGGTCGTGCCAGCCGCATCCTGTCAACCATTGCCCATTTGCACTTTGGCAAGCAGCCGGAACAAACAGAAGCGTACATTCAACCCTTGCTTGACGACCTTTTTGGCTCTGAAAAAAAACAGAGTGCGTTGTGGTTCACCGATGCCCTTGGTGAGGCGGAAGAGCATGTTCAATATTTTATCGGTATTGACCGATTCACCGGTGGGGTCAATAAAGGGGATAATTACACTGTCCGGGCAGCTGACTGTGAACAGTTGACAACCGGTACCTGTATCATAAACATGCAGATGACCCCGAATGGTGACTGGTGGAAAGGTCTGCTTTTGCTGGTACTGCGCGACGCAATGGAAGGTGACCTGGCAATAGGGTGGGGTAAGGCCAAGGGGTATGGAAAGATGACTTTTCATGTCAGGTATCAAGAAGTCGTTTGTACTGACTGGCAAAGCCTGATCGAAAATTTGGATATGATCCTGGCTGTGGGTTGGGTTGAATCCCTTCACAACAAAATAGAGACCATGATTCAACAGCAGTAATACTGTCGGGTTACGGGCTGTCGCCCTAACCTGACCTACACGCGTATTTATCAAATGGGAGAGGGAGTAGTGGAAAAGAAAAAACTGGAAGATTTCTACCAGCCATATAACTTCATTCCTGTTTCCGGTTTCATCAGTTTTGATCAGGCCAACAAAGAAAAACCCAGAGCAATGTATGATTATCATGATCGCAAACTGCTCTCTCACTCAAGCAGCGGTTCGGCTTCTGCTATTGCCAGGCATGATGTGTGGCAATCCGGTCATCATTCAGGATGCTTTGAATGTACTCTCCGTATTGTCAGCCCAACAGTGGTTGGCAATAAACATAGTGGAGAAAATCCAACAAAGGTTGAGCAGTATAAGTGGAAAGAAAAAACAGCTCTCCCTGCCAACTCATTACGCGGGATGGTTGCATCTCTTGCGGAACTTCTCAGCCAGTCAAGCCTCAGGGTGCTGAAAAAGGAATTCTGGCCTGCTTTTGCCGCAATCGAACCTGACCTGGTACCATGGAACAACAAACGGTTTGCTATCAGCGGCCTGACCCCGGCAGAACTGATGTTTGGGGTTGTGGAAGATAACAGTGGACAGGAAACCGGTGCAGCCGACATGGATACGGAAAGCACTCGCAACCTGGCATCCAGAATCCGCTTTTCAGACGGTCTGTTATCAGTGGACAATGAAGATAACGTACAGGGTG
>DAOVTM010000194.1 GCA_030633145.1 Desulfobulbaceae bacterium | reverse complement strand
ATTACGATCCATAACACGGAAAGGAGCTGTGGAAATCATAAAATATACTATAAAACGCAATAATATTGCACATCAAAGTCATAGGAAAAAACAGGTCGCTTTAGCTATGAAACTAGGTGTTCAAGTGTCGCTGTAGTGTTATGGTAATTGTTTTTCCTTGTCCTAAAGCAGTTGGTCTTCCAGCTCCAGGACGATGTCCTCCACGTTTGTTAACTATCTTTGAATCCCATTCTGAAAACGGCTTTGAGGCACAATCAGGACATGGTTCTAAACACAAACGTCTTTCTTCCTGTATTAACTCTTTTGGAGATAATTTACGAAGATACGAGTGAGTATGAACATGATTACAAAGATGTTTACATGATATTTCAAAGCATTCTTTTTTCATCTTATCTTCCTTGCTTCCTGTCGTTTTTCAATATTAGAAAGATAACTAATTTGATTTTGTCACAAAATCAATAAAAATGAAAATTCCTATGCTATTAAATTACAAGAAATCTCACTTAAATCCATCCAGTCTCAATAGGCTCAAGATGACATACATTGAAAAGAGCCAGCCTGCTCCAAAATGTTTAGAGACGAAAAAAAACAAGACAAATGGAGATTATAAATGTGGTAACGTCTTGGAACGTATCAAAAACGACTTCAATAATAAGTGCTATATCTGTGAATACAAAGAACCTGAAACAATAAACATTGAACACTTCAGACCCCATAAAGGGGACATTCATCTCAAGTTTGACGGAATAACCTTTTCTGGTCTTGCGCCCACTGCAACAACACCAAGTGTTGCGTTGCACGCCTCCTGTCACCATTCGTTGCATATTCCGTGACATGGCGAGCATGCGGATATACATGAAACTGACCGTTCTGTTCCGAGCGTGTGCATGTTTTCTCGGAACAGAACAGTTACCTTTGCTGTTTAACAGACTATTATTACTGGCTAAGAGAAAAAGAGAACTCATCTTTCAGCAATACTTGCAGCTGCAAATGCCCTGCCAATAAATGTGCAACAAGAACAATAAATCTCGGACAATGGACGTGCAACGTAATAAGGGTTGCAGAATATCGTCAGTGGGGAGTCAGAAACTGTACACAACAATCCACGCCTGAGAAACAAACGGAAATTCTATCTGCCAACCGGGGAACTGAAATTGTTTGAAAATCACATCAAATTCAGTATGGGGGTAAGATTGCATTTCTATGTCGATACCGGAAGACAGTCAATTTTCATTGGCTATATTGGTTCGCATCTTCCTTTATAAAAAGTTGACGGTGTTTACCCAATCTGGTTCCCAGGTAAGCGCAGACTTCGAGCAGGAGTTCGGAGTCTGCGATTACCTGGGAACAAGAGTTAATTCAAAAACGAAAAGTGTCAACTACTTTTGGGCAGATATGAAGGATGCCAAATATTATTATGTTTCTTTGTCGCAAAAAGTGCTTTGATGAGAGATAGGTAATAAATGAAAATGTAATAGTGTACGGAAATAGCCCTTGAAGGAGGATACCGTGGCAGAGAACAGCAAACCGGTAAAAGACGCAATCATCTTTATTCCTGGTCTAGGACAGGATATTCAGGATATTCCAGCACAGAAAATAGATGTAATAGCTCGAAAACTCGCTGAATCGCTAAACGTGCAGCTTGATCGACCTGATCTGCAAACCAGAGTGGTGGGTGGTCGGGACGAGGAGTACGGTGGAACAGCTTATACAACCCCGGTACGCACCATTGCGACCCTGGAACCTGGCAGCGAAGAACTCAATGAGCTGGCCGATATTTATGAGTTTGACTATCGTGAAAACCTCTACAAACGCTTTAAGGCACGAAATCCCATCTATAAAGCACTGACCATGGAGGGTATCCTCCTGGGCGTGATGCCGAAATTTTTTCGCTCAATGTTCAGAAGCGGGCAGAATGCCAGAGATAAGATACAGATGTTCCTGGTAGGGGGCATTATGTTGACCATGGCCGTCTATATGGTCATCCTTGTAGGTACTGCTCTTGTCACGGTCACACCTGAGGAATACATTGCAACTAGCTGGAATCAAATCAAACATTTTGTTACAGGCAGCGGTAATGATGTTCAGATGCAAGATCGCCTTGCCCACAATGCCCTTGTAAGTACGGACAATGACACTGCTGAACAAAATAAATCCAGCACAGCAGACAATGGGGGCTTACTCAAGCGGTTTCAATACCTGATTGTTATTTTTGCGGCTCTGGGACTGTTTCAGAAAAAGAGCATCAAAGAAGTTATGCGCACCATATCCACCGAGTATGCCTGTGCCAGTAACTACTTCCGGTTGGGCAGCCAGAAAACAGCCATCCTTGGTCAGGGTACAGCTTTGCTTGAACATATTGCGGAAAAGAAAGATAAGTACCGCCATGTGCATATCATTGCGTACAGTTTCGGCTCTCTGGTGGCAATTGACATGCTCTTCCCCCATACATCACCTGTTACCCGCATAAAGACCGTCCACAGCCTGATCACCATCGGCTGCCCTTTGAACCTGATTCGTACCTACTGGCCTGCTTATTATAAGCAGCGGAAGCAACTAAAGGGAATTCCAGAACATTGGAGCAATATCTATACTCCACAGGATGTATTCGGCACCTGCTTCAAGAGTCGGGAAGAGGAGAGAAAGGGAGAAGAGGAGTCCACTCAAGCGAAGAAAAAGGACATCTGTCAGGAACCAGGCATCGAGATTATTGAACCGGTACGTAAAATAGTCAGGCCGACCTCTGAGATCGAATATAATATTGGCGCCCAAGCCGCAGGGTATAATATCTTTGATATCCTCGCTCTCAAGGGGATCAAGATACACAGCAGCTACTGGACAGCTAATGAGGCTCCTGAATTGAGCTGTTTTGATGTCATTATCCGGGAGCTGTATGGAGGAACCGGAGCCGAACCCAACTAAATCTGCACCCCGCAATCCGCAGTCCCCCCTTTGAGCTTATAGATACCATGCTCAAGGGCGGGAAGCACCACCTCAATATTCTCCCGAGCCGCCTTTTCACTGCCTGGCACGTTAATAATCAGGCTCTGCCCTCGAATACCGGCGATGCCCCGTGACCAGACAGCGTTTTGCGTTTTTTCAAGGCTTGCCCGGCGCATGGCCTCGCCAATGCCGGGGATTTCCAGCTCAATGACCTTGCGGGTTGCCTCCGGGGTGCGGTCACTGGGCGACACTCCTGTGCCGCCCGTGGTGACAATCAAGTCGATTTTTTTTTCATCCACCCAGCTTATCAGGGTGGATTCAATCAGATCCTGCTGATCGGGAATAACCTCGTAGGCAGTGACCGAGAAGCCCTGTTCAGAGAGAATTCCCTGGAGGGCAACACCCGAGGTATCTTCCCGCTCACCCCTGGAACCCTTATCACTGAGGGTCAGGATACCACAGCTATAGCCGTGATCTCCTGCCCCTGTATCATGCGTATCATGCGTATGTCCTGCCATTATGCCGGGTTTCTCTCAGCAATAATCTTCTCGGCAATATGGGAGGGTACCTCCTCATAATGGGAGAAGGTCACTGTAAACGCACCGCGTCCACCAGTCATGGAGGTCAGATCCGGGGCATAGAGCTGAATTTCCGACTGGGGAACCTGGGCGTTGATAATCTCGTACTTTGCTGCCGAGTCCATGCCCAGCACCTTGCCGCGCCTGGAGTTGAGGTCGCCCATCACATCACCCACATGATCCTTATCAACCCTGACCTCCATATCCATGATCGGTTCCAGCAGTACTGGATTGGCATCCGGGATGCCTTTTTTAAAGGCCAGGGAACCGGCAATCTTGAAGGCCATCTCCGATGAATCGACATTATGATACGAACCGTCAATCAGGGTGACCCTGAGACCAGAAAAGGGATAGCCTGCAATGACCCCTCTTTCCATGGCCTCCTGAATGCCCTTGTCAACTGCGGGACGATAGGTCTGGGGAATCACGCCGCCGACGATCTTATCGACAAATTCATACTCTTCACCGTCGGTCAACGGCTCAAGCTCCACGGTACAGTCGCCATACTGGCCTCGTCCACCCGATTGTTTTTTATGCTTGCCCTGGATCGTGACCTTGCCCTTGAGGGTCTCGCGGTAGGCAATCTCAGGGATAGCCAGCTCCATCTCTACACTGAACTTACGTTTGAGTTTTTCTTTAATAGCCTCCAGATGCACCTGACCCACACCCGAAATCAGGGTCTGGCGGGTCTGGGCTATCCGAATCAGCTTGAGGGTCAGATCCTCATCAAGGAGCCGGGTCAGGGCTGCGAACAGTTTTTCCTCATCCTTGGCCGCACTCACAGCATAAGAAATCACCGGCGGCATTGGCTCCAGGGGTTCATAGAGAACAGGGGCAGACTCGTCACAGAGGGTATCGCCGGTTCCGGTTTCCTTGAGCTTGGCAACGGCCACGATCATGCCGGCAACCGCAGAATCAACCGGTTTCTGTTCCTTACCTTCCAAGACAAAGAGCTGACCAAAGCGCTCAGAGAGTTCCTTGGAGGAGTTATAGAAATGATCTCCATCCAAAGTTCCTGAAAGTACACGAAAGACCGTCAAGCGACCGGCAAAGGGGTCGGCCATGGTCTTAAACACCTGGGCTGAAAAGGGGGCATCCGCAGTTCCTTCCCGCTCCACCAGGTCGCCGCTTTTCGGTTCCGTACCAATGGCGGCAGGGCGCTGATCAGGTGAGGGCAGCAGATTGGCAATACCGTCCAAAATAACTGAAGAACCGGCATTGTTGAGGGCGGAACAGGCAAAGATGGGGGCAATCTCACCCTTGCTGACAGCCGCAGCCAGGCCAGTGATCAACTCTTCATCGCTCAACTCCCCTTCTTCCAGGAATCTTTCAATGAGGTCGTCATCGGTCTCTGCCACATACTCCATCAGGTTTTCCCGCATGGCAGCCACTTCGTCGGCCATGTCAGCGGGAATGTCGGTGTTTTCCGTCTTGCCGTCTTCCTTGAAGAGGAGGGCTTTATTGGCAATAATATCCACCACCCCTTTGAAGTCCTGTTCCTTGCCAATGGGCAGGTACAGTACTACCGGGTTGAGGTCAAAGGCATCCTTGATCTCATCAACGGTTTTCTGAAAGTTTGCCCGTTCCCGATCCATCTTGGTGATGCAGATCAGGCAAGGTAGGTTTCGATCCTGGACATAGTCAACAAAACGCTCGGTCTGGTTGCGGACACCAAGCACGGCCCCAACTGCCAGTAATGCACTGTCTGCTACCTGGGTGGCGAATCTGGCCTCGTTGACAAAGTTATCATCACCCGGCGTATCGACCAGAAAGATCTCTTTTTTCAACCAGCTCGCATGATTGCAGCCTGCACTGATGGAGACCTGTCGCTTGGTTTCCTCGCCTTCAAAATCCATGGAAGCGGTGCCGTCGTCCACCTTGCCGAGCCGCTTAACCGCACCTGCGGTAAAAAGCAATGCTTCTGCCAAGGTGGTCTTGCCACTGTTGCCATGTCCAAGGATGACCGTGTTTCTGATCTGCTTAACGTCGTACATGTATTCCTCCGGTGACCGGGTTTTGAGGTTTTTGGTTTATCTGAAATCGTCCTGATTGGGGCTGCTCAGGATATAGTTTCAACCATTGTTGAGACAGGGTTGCCTATCATGGGGTTTATATGGATTCTTTTCAGACAATACTTTATAGTGATTCTTTGTACATAAATCGTAACTATCTTTATATTCTTATTATCCCTGCTAAGTCAAGATGATTTATCTACCTTATACCTTCCACTGCATGCCATGTCTGATTCAAGCAAAATAGCCCGTTCAGCCGGAGCGGTTAGCGGAGCTGTAATGTGCAGCCGTGTTCTCGGCCTGGTGCGGGAACAGGTGTTTGCCGGGATGTTCGGGGCCGGCTATGCCTATGATGCCTTTGTGGTGGCCTTTCGTATCCCCAACCTGCTGCGGGATCTCTTTGGGGAGGGAGCCTTGTCTGCGGCCTTTGTCACCGTGTTTTCTGACTATGACACCAATAAGGGGCAACATGCAACCTGGCAGTTGGCCGCTAATGTGCTGGTCTTTTTTTCCATCCTGCTCAGTATTATTGTCCTGATCGGTTTTATCTTTGCAGACTCCATTGTCCTGCTGCTGGCTCCTGACTTTGCTGACCTTAGCGGTAAGGCGGAACTGACCATCCTGTTGACCAGAATCATGTTTCCCTTTTTGATCTTTGTCTCCATGTCTGCTGTGGTTATGGGGGTGCTGAACACCAGGGGGAAATTCTTTGTCCCTGCCATCTCGTCCAGTTTTTTCAACCTGGGCTCCATTATCGGCGGGGTCTCCCTGGCTCTGCTGCTGCCGAAATTCGGCCTACCTGCCATTGTGGGCATGGCCTGCGGTACCCTGATCGGTGGTTTGATGCAGTTGGCTATCCAGCTGCCCACCCTGCGTAAAATCGGCTTTCGCTTTAAACCGCAGCTCAACCTTAAAGATCCGGGACTGCGGAGAATCCTCTGGCTCATGCTGCCCGCCACCATCGGCTTGTCTGCCACCCAGATTAACATCTTTGTCAACACCAACTTTGCCTCCAGTTGTGTGGAGGGTTCGGTTTCCTGGCTCAACTATGCCTTTCGTATGGTGCAGCTCCCCATCGGGGTATTTGGGGTAGCCTTTTCCATTGCCGCCATGCCGGTGTTGGCAAAATATGCTGCTAAAGGGGATTTAGACGGGCTGAAAGAGACCTTTTCCTCTTCCCTGGTAATGGTATTGAGCCTGACCATCCCGGCCACTTTCGGTTTGATCCTGCTGGCAGAACCAATCATCAGGCTAATTTTTGAGCATGGTGCCTTTACCGCCACCGATACCCTGCGCACGGCTCAGGCTCTGACCTGCTATGCGGTGGGCTTATTTGCTTATTCTGCGGTCAAAATCATGGTGCCGGTCTTTTATGCCTTAAAGGATACCAAATACCCGGTTATGGGTTCCTTTATTGCCGTGGCCGCCAATATACTCATAATAACCCTGATTATTGATCGTTTTTCCTTTAAGGCCATAGCATTTGCTACCTCCTGTTCCATGATCCTGAACTTTCTCTTTCTGGGGGCTGTGCTGTACAAAAAACTAACTGGTTTTTCTTTGGCTTATATCGGCTGGGGAGTAATGAAGATCCTGCTGGCAAGTATGGTCATGTCCGGGGGGATTTACGGGCTGAAAAACCTGCTGCAACCCATGTTGATGGGTTCCATTCCCTTACAGTTTGTTGCTGTTTTTTTGACCATTGGACTGGCCGCACTGTTGTACGGGATTGTCCTGACCTTCCTGAAACTACCCGAGTTGACAGCGATAACAGATAAATTCAGGCAACGGTTTATTGCATAAACTGCTTTATGAGGCAAACCTTATTCGTATCCTCTTTAAGTAACCGTTCACCGGGAAATTTATCCAACTTGTATTCAGATTAAAAGCGTACGTTCCTAATTGATCTCGGGTATGCTTTACACATGTCCGAGCTATTCACCTACCGCAAACGTACCATAACTACCAACGACATCAACTTT
>DAOVTM010000447.1 GCA_030633145.1 Desulfobulbaceae bacterium | reverse complement strand
TGATACCGGCCTTGACCAGCACCTGTGAAGATCTGGTTAATCTTGCTGTTCCACTTAAGGAAACCGGCTGTATTCTGCTCACGGCCAACAACTGCGGCACGGTAAAATCCCGGCTGCGAAACAATGAGTGTTGCAAAATTGAGCGAAAAACAGGAACACCTTGTCGTGATGTCAGAAGTTTTATATCTGTACCAAAGTCCTGGTATGAACTCACAGACGGCCATAACGGAGAAAACGTCACTGAGAGTAATGGCGGTATCTTTATTGGACGCGCACCTTGTTCCGGGGCTGAGGATGACAATCCGCCGGTTAACCACAACACAGTTTTCGCTTGGGTCATACCTCAGAAATTTGCCAAGCAAGATGATTGACGGATCAAATAACACCATCTTGCGACTGAAGCCGACTCCTGCAATTTTCTTGTTCCCAAGCTCCAGCTTGGGAACAAGAGACAGGACGCTGGAGCGTCCAGATACCGTTCCCACGCAGGAGCGTGGGAACGAGGGAACGAGGGAACGAGGGAATGGGAACGAGGGAACCTTTTAAAATTCCACTTTGTTGATTAGTTGTTATCATAATGGAAACTGTCATTACAAAATGATCATGGTGGAATTTCTCCTCGATGGGGGGAACCCCTCATCAAGAAATAAGGGGTCAAAATGTCAGAAATTCAGATTAGAATCCTTTGCTTTGCTGGAATACTGTCGTTTATCGCTGGCTGGGAACTCATTGCCCCCAGGCGACCCCTGAGCGTATCCAAACCGGAACGCTGGTTCACAAATCTCACCATTGTTTTTCTGGATTCAATACTGGTGAAGATCCTTTTTCCAGTCGCTGCCGCAGGTGTTGCTATTGCTGCTCAAAACCATGACTGGGGGTTGTTTACTCTCCTGCATCTTCCCGGTTGGCTTGCCCTGCTTGCAGGGATACTGCTGCTGGATCTGATTATTTATCTCCAGCATCTGATGTTTCATGCCGTCCCGCTGCTGTGGCGGCTTCATATAGTTCATCATGCTGATCTTGATTATGATGTCAGCACGGGATTACGCTTTCATCCCCTGGAAATAGTCTTGTCAATGGGGATAAAAATGGCGGCTGTGGCAGCATTTGGGATACCAGTGTCTGCGGTGCTGATTTTTGAGGTGACCTTAAACGGGACTGCCATGTTCAATCATGGCAATATTTACCTGCCAAAGGGTCTGGATCAATACCTGAGACTGCTGGTTGTAACCCCTGATATGCACCGGGTACATCACTCGGTCATTATCCGTGAAACCAACAGTAATTTCGGCTTTAGCTTTCCCTGGTGGGACAGAATATTCGGCACCTACCGAGATCAGCCAGTTGCCGGACACAAGGGGATGACCATTGGTCTCACCCAGTACAGAAACGCAAAACAGGTGACCCTGCTTCGTCTGCTGCTGCTCCCTTTTACCGGCAATGTCGGGAGATATTCCATGAAATATATCGGCAAGAATCCAGATAAGATTGACTGATTACTCCTTTACCCGCAAGGCACTTAATCTCCCATAATTCGAGCTACAATTCCTGCTGCTGCCGCACCCGGTTCAAGCTGATTATCAGCCTCTTCCCTGACCAGTTCTCTGAGCCGATCACGCAGGAGTTCCATGACCCGGTCAAGAGTCTCTCTGCTGCGGGATCGTTTGCGGCGAGCCATGAATTGGGCATCCTTCCTGAATACTTCTTCCATGGAAAGGATGCGTGTCAACAGTTCTGCTATCCCCTGCTGCTCCGAGGCAACGGTTTGTAACAACCGGTCAGAATTTGCGGTCTCCGTGCCAAGATCAAGCAACAGCTTTTTAGCCCCAGGCTGATCCGCCTTATTAATAACCAGCAGATCCACCACCTCCAGAATTCCCGCCTTCATGGCCTGAATATCATCGCCAAAGCCCGGTGCCAGCACCATGACACTGACATCGGCCAGAAAGGCGACATCCATCTCCGACTGACCCACCCCTACGGTTTCAATAAACAGTATTCGGCAGCCCGAGGCGGCCATGATCCGGATTGCTGCTCCTGCTGCGGCACACAGTCCACCCAGCCTGCCACGGGTGGCCATGGAGCGGACAACCACATCCCGATCCAGTGCATGATCCATCATCCTGATTCGGTCACCGAGCAAAGCCCCGTGGGTCAGGGGAGAAGAGGGGTCAATGGCGATGATGCCCACCCGCTGCTCCTGCTCACGCAGACAGCGAACCAAGGCATTGGTAAGGGTGGATTTTCCTGCCCCGGGCGGGCCGGTGATGCCAACTACCAGAGCCTGGTCAAATCGCTCTTGCTGTAATCCCATCATGAGGGCAGCAGCAACCTCGGATCGATCTTCCACCAGAGAGATAGCCCTGGCAACACTGCGGGGATCTCCCTGGTGGAGCTGTTTGAGAAGCAGGCCAATATCCATGTCAGTCTTAACGGCTCAGGTGTTGCTGCTGGCACAATTCTGTAAAGGCATTGATGATGACTTCCACCGGGGTTCCGGGGGTGAAGATGGCCGCAATCCCCTGTTCCAGCAGCAGTTGTTCATCTTCCGCTGGAATAATCCCGCCGCCAAGTACGGGAATATCAACAGCCCCGGCCTTGGCAAGAGATTCAAGTACTGCCGGGAAAAGACGCAGATGGGCCCCGGACATGGAGGACAACCCCACTGCGGCAACATCTTCCTGCACTGCTGAGGCAGCAATTTCATCCGGGGTTCGGCGGATACCGGTATAAATCACCTCGAAACCGGCATCCCGCAAGGCTCGGGCTATGAATTTCGCACCCCTGTCATGTCCGTCCAGGCCGGGCTTGGCGATGAGTACTCTGTACTGTGTCATTATATTTTTCCTGGTTAATAAGACTGCAAGGATTTTGCTGAGAGATTTCGTTTCTGATTAATAATGGGCTTCAAGGGTTGTGACAAGAGATAAAAGGGTCTGGTTCACAGGAGTCGCAATCCCCAACGTAGCTGACTGCCGCACGATATAACCGTTAATGGCCTCAATCTCGGTTCCCCTTTTTGCATCCACATCCTGCCCCATGGAGGAACGGTTGGAAGCAGTGGCTCTGGCAATAGCAAAGACATTTTCCAGGGTATCCTTTGCAATCGCAACACCAAGTGCCTCGGCAACAACAATGGCCTCCTGAACCG
>DAOVTM010000022.1 GCA_030633145.1 Desulfobulbaceae bacterium | reverse complement strand
TCATGGTGCGAGAGGGGGGAGTCGAACCCCCATGCACTCGGTGCGCTGGATCCTAAATCCAGTGCGTCTACCAATTCCGCCACCCTCGCTGTAGCTCTATAGTATTAATCAGTGAAAAAGTTTTAGTCAAGGGAGGGGGAGGAAAAATCAGAGGATAGCAGGCAGATGCTATGTGATAGTTATCTAAATCTGATGCTTGCGTATAAGTAAAGTACAGGGTATAATGCGATTTTTAACTTCGATTCAGGGAACCGAAAGTTCTCTATTTTATTCAATCATCATTACAGGGTACATTATGAAAAAAATTCTTGTTCTATGTGGTCTGCTCTTCCTGCCGATGCAGGTCATGGCGACTGCGCCGCCTGCTGAAGATGCGGGCAAACTCGACTGGTCAGTACAGGCGAGCTGGAAAATCAGTGTAAAACCACTTGATTTTTCCCATTCACTGGACAACAAGCTGGTCTATGTCCTGGGGGATGACAGCAAGGTACACATCTATGACGTGAAAGGCAAAAAGAAGGGTGCCATTCCGGTGGATAAATCTACAGTGGCCATTGACATCGCTCCCAGAGGGGAGATGCTTTTTCTCATTGACCAGAATAATACCTATACGGCCATTGATATCTCCTTTACTCAGAATATTGATGTCAGTGGATCACCCTTTCTCGGTAAAGAGAATGCCCCGGTGACCATGATCGTGTTCTCGGATTTTGAATGACCTTATTGCGGCCAGGTTCAGCCGTTACTCGAGCAGGTGCTCGAAAAAAATCCCGAGTCCGTCAAGATCGTCTTTAAACACCTTCCTCTGGGCATGCATAAAATGGCACGTTCAGCGTCATTGTCCGCTATTGCCGCACAGCAACAGGGTAAATTCTGGCAGATGCACGATGCCCTTTTTGCCACCAAGAAACTGAGCAAGACAACCATAGATAAAGCTGCGGAATCCATTGGCCTGGATATGGAGCAATTCAAAAAAGACATGAAATCGCCGGCAACCGGCAAAGCACTGAACAAGGATATGCTGGATGCCCGTAAGTCAGAGATCTCTGGTACTCCAACCCTGTTTGTCAATGGCCGCCGGGTAAAAAAACGGGGTGTTGAAGCCATTCAGAAGATGGTTGAAGAGGAACTGGTTCCCGATGATAAGAACAGGGCGGAACCGGTCATAGAAGATAAACCAGTCCAAGAGGACAAGCCAAAACCTACCAGTTGAAATCCTCACAACAACTCAACAGGGAGATAAGCCGGGAACTGGAGTTTGCGGATATTTCCATAGCCCAGGTTTTGTTTGGTGATCTCAACCTCAACCTGCACCACTTGGAGCAGGCTGCCGGGGTCACTATCCATGCCAGGGGGAATGCCCTGCAGATCAGCGGCAGACAGCATGCTGTGGAGCTTGTTGTCTCCCTGCTTGAACAGCTTTATACTCTGATCGGGAAGGGGTGTCCGGTCTATGGTCAGGACATCGCCTTTGCTATGAAAATCCTGGCCTCCTCACCCAAGGCACGCCTGGAAGATATATTTCTGGACAAGGTGTATATTACCTCGAAAAACCGGGTGATTACTCCCAAGAGTGTCAACCAGAAAAATTATATTGAGGCCATCCGCCACAAGGATATCGTGTTCGGGATCGGCCCTGCCGGAACCGGGAAAACCTGGCTGGCTGTAGCCATGGCCGTGTCCGCCCTCGCCTCAGATCAGGTCAACTCGATTATCCTGACCAGGCCAGCTGTGGAGGCCGGTGAAAAACTGGGCTTTCTGCCCGGTGATCTGGCTCAGAAGGTTGACCCCTACCTGCGTCCTTTAATCGATGCCCTCAACTATATGCTGGGTCGGGAAAAGGTTCAGGATCTGCTGGAGCAGGGCGTGATTGAGATTGCCCCGCTGGCCTTTATGCGCGGCAGGACGCTCAACAACGGTTTCATTATCCTTGATGAGGCTCAGAATACCACCCGGGAACAGATGAAGATGTTTCTTACCCGGATTGGTTTTGATTCCAGGGCTGTAATCACCGGTGATATCACCCAGATTGATCTGCCGTTCGGTAATGATGGCAGACGTTCTGGTCTTGTTGAGGTTAAACGTATCCTTAATGGAATCGACGGTATTGAATTCTGTAGCTTTTCCCGCAAAGATGTGGTTCGCCATCCTCTGGTGCAGGATATTATCTACGCCTATGAAAAAGAGGCTGGTACATCAAAATAATCAAAGAAATCAAAGAAACGAGAAAGCCGATAAGAATGATAGAATTGCCGTTTTTATTATGGAAGTAAATTTAGTCGATAATACCAGCAGGTGGGGTGTAAATAAAGACCTGTTGCTGGAGCGAAGTAAAATACTCCTCGATTTGCTCGACTGCAGTTCCCATCAGGTCAGCATTGTCTTCATGGATGACCAGGACATGGGTGAATATAACCTGAGCTATCGTAATAAAAATGAGCCGACCAACGTACTCTCCTTTCCAGCCGCAGAACAGGAGATTGCTTTTCCAGAGGAACTGACCCGCCAGGAGTTGGGCGATGTCCTCATCTCCCTGGAAACCGCACAGCGTGAAGCTATAGAAAAAAAAGTCACCCTGCACCACCGCATTACTGAATTGATTATCCATGGTATCCTCCATCTGCTGGGCTATGATCATGAGTGTTCCAGTCAAGAGGCCGAACAGATGTGGGAACTGGAACAGCAATTATTTAAACAAATACACAATACATCAGGGAGATCATCCATGCCGCATCTTGCCATTAATGTCGATCATGTAGCAACCATCAGGCAGGCTCGGGGCAATACCGAGCCTGATCCGGTGCTTGCTGCCGGGATCTGTGAGCTTGCCGGGGCAGCCGGAATTGTTGTCCATTTGCGTGAAGACCGCCGTCATATACAAGATCGAGATATTATATTGCTCCGCGAGACTATCAAGACCAAGATGAACCTGGAAATGGCAGCGACAAAAGATATTATTGATATTGCCCTGGACATTAAACCGGACATGATCACCCTGGTACCGGAAAAGAGAAAGGAGCTGACCACCGAAGGCGGCCTTGATGTTATTGACAATCACAAAAAGCTGAAAAAGGTCATCGTAAAAATGACAAAGGCGGGCATTCCAGTGTCTATTTTCATAGACCCTGATGCTGCCCAGATCGATGCCTCTCTGGAAATCGGGGCCACCTTTGTGGAACTGCATACCGGTCGTTACGCCGATGCGAAGAGCGAGACGGAACAGGATAATGAGTTTCGTCAGCTTGAAGCCGCAGCAGAACTGGCCTTTGAGGCTGGGCTGCGGGTCAATGCCGGGCATGGTCTAGACTATCAGAATACTGCCAGGATTGCCGCATTACCCACAGTTGAAGAGTTGAGTATCGGCCACGCCGTGATCAGCCGAGCCGTGTTTGTGGGCCTTGATCAAGCGGTGCGGGAAATGCGGGACTGTCTTGCCTGGGGTACAGCTCAACATCATTGTTGCAGGATGTAAGATAGAAATATCTTTCAGTGATCGGCTCTCATTGACAAACTGACCTGTGGAGAGTATAGTAGTTTCCATTTACAGTAGTACATAGGAGTACAAAAAGCTTTCAACAATAAGCAACATTGCCTGGATGGCGGAACTGGTAGACGCAAGGGACTTAAAATCCCTCGGGGCTTGTACCTGTGCGAGTTCGATTCTCGCTCCGGGCACCAGTAGAATCAGGGAGTTAGGCCGCACGGCCTGACCCCCTTTTTTTTGTCATTTTCCATTCTGTGTAATTCTCGTGTAATCGTGCCAGGAAAATGATTCATATCTGTTCCGCTCCTTTTTCTTTATATCTTTACCACCTTCCTTTTCGGGCATTTGTCCGAGCCTGTTCTATAAAATCTTCTGCCTGTTTTCTGGTGACACCTTTGGATTTTTTTTGCCGATAACACGATGAACTTGAATTTCGTCAACTCGTATGGCGTTGGGGCATTCTCATCAGTTTGAAGTTGCAGGTCTGGGAGAATATGGTGGAACAACGCTTACATCATTAGCTGGATATTCCATTATTGAGTTGTGCTGATATAAGCACAATACTGAAGTCAATCCTGCCACTGCAAAACAAAAAAATATCTGGAACTCTATCCCGGTTATCTCTCAGATGCAGTCAGCGGGCGGTGTTACAGGTTCCCTGCATGGCTCCCTTGCCACCGGCGCACTGTGTACCACCTTTACTGCTTCCCTGTGGCTGATGCTGATGCTGCCCAATATGTTCAAACTTGCCGGTGAGCTGACCCCGGATCGTCCTTCCATGTCCGGTACAGCCCAGAACCCGGATGTCTATTTCATCCGCTTTATATAAATCCTGAACACCCTGGTATCCCCTTGGTTGAATGACAAAATCTCCCACGCACTCTATCATGATTTTTTCACATAATCCGCTTGAGGGCAAACTGTTTCTTGAAAATCTGTTTGTCAGAACTGTTTTAATGATTACCAGTGTATAAAAAAATGTTTACCTCCACACTTCAGATACAACACAGATAAATTTTTTCTGAAAAAATACCATGACAGATAAAAATCAGAACAATATCGAACAAGCCAATACCCAGGAACCGGTCGCAGACCCCGCCTCCCTGCCAGTACCATCCATCCTGCCCATTCTGCCTTTGCACGGCTTTGTCTTTTTTCCAGGCATGGGTTTTCCCCTCCAGGTGGCGGGGGATTCCTCCAAACAGCTCGTGGACGAGGCCCTGGCCGGAGACCGGATGATAGGGCTGGTACTCTGCCAGCGAAAAGTTGAATCGGAAGATGATATAGTAAAGGGGGAGGATCTCCATCAGGTCGGCGTGGTCGCTTATGTCCACAAATTGACCGTTAATGAGGATGGACTCTACCAGGTACTGGTCAGCGGTATCCATAAACTCTCCATTGAGACCTTTGTCCAGGAGCAGCCTTACATCAATGCTGAGATATCCAAGACTCCCATGGAGTTTAATGAGGAGGATAAGGAGGTAGAGGCCATGCTGCTGGGTATCCGGCAGCAGTTTAAAAAACTGGTCAAGCTCATTGAGCTGCCCAAGGAGATGCTGGCTACCATCAACGCCATCCTTGACCCCTTTCATATAGGTTATCTGGTAACCTCCCAGCTTGGCCTCAAGATCGCAGAAGAGCAGAAGATCCTGGAGATCGAATCCGTTGAGATCATGCTCCACCAGGTGGCCATCGAGCTGAGCAAACGTCTTGCCACCGCCGAGATGAGTAATAAGATGCAGGAGGATATCAAGAAGGATATTGACGGCAAGCAACGGGAGTTTTTTCTCCGCCAGCAGATGCAGACCATCCGCAAGGAGCTGGGCGAGGAAACCGACGAAAAGGTCGAAATTCAGGAACTACGAGAACGAGCTGCAGAAACAGGTCTCAGTGAAGAGGCAAAGACCACCGTTGATAAGGAGTTGATCCGGCTGGAACGAATATCTCCCTCCTCACCCGAATACTCCGTCTCCCGTAACTATATCGACTGGATCCTTGACCTGCCCTGGCAGTCCGCCACTACAGACACCCTTGATCTCGATCAGGCAGAGCAGGATCTGGATCTCGATCATTACGGGCTGGACAAGGTGAAGAAACGAATTCTTGAATTTCTTGCCGTACGCAAACTGAAGTCCGATGTCCATGGACCCATCCTCTGTTTTACCGGCCCTCCCGGGGTGGGCAAGACCTCCCTGGGTCAATCCATTGCCCGTACCATGGGGCGTAAATTCTCTCGTATTGCCCTGGGTGGAATGCGGGACGAGGCAGAGATTCGCGGCCACAGGCGCACTTATATAGGGGCATTGCCCGGTCGGATCATCCAGAGCCTGAAAAAAGCGGATGCCAACAACCCGGTTTTCCTCCTGGACGAGATCGACAAACTGGGTAATGACTTCCGGGGCGACCCGGCATCTGCCCTGCTGGAGGTGCTGGATCCGGAACAGAACTCCACCTTTACCGACCATTATCTGGACATTGAGTTTGACCTTTCCAGAATCCTCTTCATTGCCACGGCCAACCGGCTGGACACCATCCCCGGCCCCCTGCGCGATCGTATGGAGGTGGTGGAGCTGTCCAGCTATACCGAGGATGACAAGGTTGCCATTGCCCGCAGGCATCTGATGGACAAGCAGCTAGAGGAACACGCCCTCACCGGGGACAACCTGGAAATTAACGACGACGCTCTTAAAACCATTATCCGTTCCTATACTAGAGAAGCAGGGGTACGCAACCTGGAACGGGAACTGGCAGCCATCTGCCGAGGGACAGCCGCAGCAATTGCCAGGGGAAAAACGGAAAAAACCATTGTCTCAAAAGAAAATTTATATGATTTTCTCGGCGTTTTGCGTTACTTTCCTGAGATGAAGGCTCGAACCTGGGGGCCAGGTCTGGCCACCGGCTTGGCCTGGACACCGGTGGGCGGTCAAATTCTCTTTATAGAAACCTCTAAGATGAAGGGAAAAAGCGGCCTGACCCTGACCGGTAAGCTCGGTGAGGTGATGAAGGAATCTGCCACGGCGGCCCTGACCTATATCCGTTCCCATGCAAAGGAACTGGAGATAGACGAGGATATCTTTTCCAAAATTGATCTCCATGTCCATGTGCCAGAGGGGGCGACCCCCAAGGATGGCCCCTCTGCCGGAGTTGCCATGGTCAGTTCTCTGGTCTCGGTCATCAGTGGCAAGACCGTGCGTCAGGATGTAGCCATGACCGGTGAGATTACCCTGCGCGGTGATGTCCTGCCGGTGGGTGGTATTAATGAAAAGGTGCTGGCAGCAGTGCGGGCTGGTATCCGGGAACTGGTGCTGCCGGTTCTTAATGAAAAAGATGTGCTGGAGATTCCGGAAGAGGTGCGTGAGGGGGTGGTTTTTCACTACCCTCATACCATTGAAGAGGCTCTGGAGTTCGTTCTGCAATAGGGGAGATAAGATGCTTGGCTGGTTTAAAAAGAAATTCGCGAAAAAAGAGGAACCGCAGATAGAAGAGGCGGTCGCCCTCCAGGAAGAGGAGACTGCTCCGGTTGAAAGCACGGTTACCGAGCCTGTTGCCCTGGCGACAAAGGAAGAACCAAAACCGACACAGAAAAAAGAACAGGAAGCGAAAACTGAAACAGAACCGGAACCGGAGCAGGAACAGGAACCGGAGCAGGAACAAAAAAAGCCCCGTTCCATGTTCAAACGGCTGCAGGAGCGACTCACCACCCGTGGCACCCTGATCCATCGCCTGGATACCCTCTTTCTCGGCAAAAAGACAATCGACCATGAGCTGCTCGATGAGCTGGAGGATATCCTGATCACCGCTGATCTCGGGGTAGCAACGGCAATGGAGCTGCTGAACTCGGCCAGGGACAGTGTTAAGCGCAATGAACTCAGCGATCCCATGGCCCTGAAAGGGGTCATCCGTGACAAGCTCCTTGCCTTTCTTCAGGAATCGGATCAACCTGCGGAACTGGTACTGCCCGAATCCGGCCCCTTTGTTATTATGGTGGTGGGGGTGAATGGGGTGGGCAAGACCACTTCCATCGGCAAGATTGCTGCAAAATTCGTCAATGATGGTCAGTCTGTGCTGCTGGTTGCCGGAGATACCTTCCGGGCCGCAGCCATTGACCAGTTGAAGATCTGGGGCGACCGGGTCGGGGTAGATGTCTTTAGCGGCAAACCCCAATCCGACCCATCTTCAGTGATTTTTGACGGAGTTGCCAAGGGGCTGGCTCAGAATGTAGATGTCATTATCATTGACACTGCCGGTCGTCTCCACACCTCTGCCAACCTGATGGAAGAGTTGAAAAAAATCAAGCGGGTCATCGGCAAGAACCTTGCCACCGCTCCCCATGAAGTGATGCTGGTTCTTGATTCCACCACAGGCCAGAACGCGGTGTCCCAGGCAAAATTGTTCAACGAGGCCGTAGGCATCACCGGCCTGACTCTGACAAAACTTGACGGCACTGCCAAGGGTGGTATTGTCGCCAATATCTGCCGTGAACTGAAGATCCCGGTGCGTTTTATCGGCATCGGCGAACAGGTGGATGATCTGCGTGATTTTGATCCCAATGAATTTATTGAGGCTCTTTTTCAGAAGACAGAAACCAGAGGGTAGAGATTTACAATGGAATATCGACGACATAATCAACCGGGCTGCGGCGGATGCCTGGTCATCTTTCTCCTCCTGCTTCTGGTCACCGGCGGCTGGTCGGCGGTGGGTAGTTTTATCTCCACGCTCTTCTTTACCGGGGTCATGGGAATCATGCTGCTGGTTGCCGCATTTTTCGGCTTTTCCTGGTATGTGCGCAAGCGGGTGGCAACGTATGAGGCATCCCAGACCGATACCCATAACCGCTTTGTCTTCCTGCTCATCAATATTCTGGTCGCCATTGCCAAGACAGATGGTCATTTCAGCAAATCCGAACTGCAGACCATGCTCAATTTTTTCCAGCATTCTCTGCATTACAACCAGGATCAGATGTACTGGGCCAAACAGCTCATCAAGGAGGCCAAAGAGACTGAGCAGAACCTGGACGAACTGCTCAGCGAATTCCGTAATACCTTTGCCTACGAACCGCGTCTGATCCTGCTGGAGCTGATCTATCAGATCATCTTTACCAAGAAACCGGTCGTTGAAGCAGAACTGAAACTTGCCCGTAAAATTGCCGCCTTCCTGCAGATTCGCAGCTATGAACAGCAGACCATGGAAGGCAAGTACCGCTATGGCAAGGCAGGAACCGGGCCGGGCAGCAGTCCTGCCGCACAGGAGAAACAGCATTACGCAATACTGGGCGTGTCCGAAGGTTCCGACCTTGCAACTATTAAAAAGGCGTACCGCAAGCTCTCCATGCAGTACCACCCGGATAAGGTTGCCCATCTGGGTGAGGAGTTCAAGGGAGTTGCTGAGGAGAAGATGAAGGAGATCAACGGGGCTTATGATTATTTTAAAAAGAAGTATAACGGCTCCTGACCATTCTTTACCCACCTGAGCGGAAAATAGTTCTATCCGCAGATAACGCAGATTACGCAGATAAAAAAGCTCTCAAAAAAATCTGCGCTATCTGCGTAATCTGCGGATACCAATTCAGACGAAACTAACTCAAAAGACGAGGACAATATGACCGTAGCAAAAAAGATGCAGATGTTTGCCGAAAAATCTTCCTGGATTCGCAAGATGTTTGAAGAGGGAGCGAGAATGAAGGCCGAGTTCGGGGTCGATAATGTCTTTGATTTCAGCCTCGGAAATCCAGATGTTCCACCCCCGGAAAAATTCGGCGAGGTACTGCGGGAACTGGCTGCAGACGAAAAGCCGGGTGTTCATTCCTATATGCCGAACGGCGGCTACCCCTATGTACGTGAAGCCCTGGCCGGAAACTTGTCGCAACAGCAGGAAGTGGAACTGGGCATGGGCGATGTCCTGATGACCTGTGGTGCTGCCGGTGGTCTCAATGTGACCATGAAGTCACTGCTTGATCCGGGCGATGAGGTGATCATCCTGGCTCCTTTTTTCGTGGAATACAACTTTTATGTTGATAACCATGGCGGGGTCACCAAAATCGTTGCCACCGACGACCAGTTCAACCTGGATATTGCGGCCATTGAAGCTGCTATCACCGAAAAGACCAAGGCAGTGCTGATCAACAGTCCCAATAACCCCACCGGTCAGATTTACAACGCAGAATCGCTGGCAGAGCTGGGCAAGGTGCTGGATAAGGACGGAGAAAAACACTGCAGTACCATCTATCTGATCTCCGATGAACCGTACCGCCGCATATCCTTTGACGGGATTGAGGTACCGTCCATCATGACTGCGACCAGCAACTCCATTGTCATATCCTCCTACTCCAAGGAACTCTCCCTGCCCGGTGAGCGGATTGGCTATATTGCCGTCCACCCTAAGATACAGGACAAGGGTGCCTTGCTCGATGCCATGACCCTTGCCAACCGAATCCTCGGCTTTGTCAATGCCCCTGCCCTGATGCAGCGGGTGGTGGCGGAGCTTCAGGATGAGTGCGTGGATTCAACCATCTATGAGAAACGGCGGGAGGTGTTCTGCAGAATCCTGGACGATGCCGGCTTTGAGTATGTCCGACCCAAGGGTGCCTTCTATGTCTTTCCCAAAAGCCCCATTGATGACGTGGAGTTCTGCGCCCTTTTGCAGGAAGAAAAAATCCTCGCAGTTCCCGGACGCGGCTTTGGTGCGCCCGGTTATATCCGGCTGGCCTTCTGTGTTGATGACAAGGTTATTGCCGGAGCTGCCGAGGGTTTTAAACGGGCCATGGATAAGGCTAAGAACAGCTGACCGGTTCGCTGGAACAACATTTCCTGCTGGCGGATGAACTCGGCATCCGCCCGCAGATTATCCCCTGCTTATACTTCTAATCTCTGGCGATAAGAATTGTGGGCTACCAACTTAAACAGATCGTAACTTCAGTAGATACCCCTTGTCGTTCTCTGGTTCCCATGCTCCTGCGTGGGAACGAGAGCGGGAGATGAAATGTCCCGACTAAAGTTGGTAGCCGAATTGTCTACAACGACTACTATCTGCATACTCCCGTCTTGAGCTACAAGGAAGTAATATTTCAGGATCTGACCCGTGCTGGCTTACCTGCCGGTTTCAACAAAAACAGGCATCACCCGCACCCCGGTATCAGGATCAACAGATTCCCTTTCAAATACCTGTCGATTTGTATCGTCAATCTCTTCTATAAAAAAGACGAGTGAGATCTCCTGTAAAGCAAGCTGTTGCCCATAGAGAGCAGCCTGCCGCAGGGCTTTGCTGTATGAAGGTCTGTTTTTGAATGTTTTAACTTCTATGCCATACGTTTGCCCGGCGTACTTGATAATGAGGTCTATTTTGCCGTTTCCTTTGGGAAATTCTGGATAAATTTCCCCTTTAAACCCATCCAGAAACACCGATAAATACCTGTACAGATTAAAATGAAACACAGCCTCATACACCCGCATGTCTGATCTTCGGGGTGCATTTTTCAGTATCCAGTCTCGATTCTTCTCCAAGTAGGTGCTGTACTTTTCGATTATATTTTTAACATTCAGCTTTCCTTCACTGACAGCATCTTCAAGTTCTTCCAGGGGAGCGTATAGTTCCCCCATAAACTCAAACAGATCATCGGAAAAATAATTAAATAATCTTTTCTGAATAAAAGGAGAGGCAAACCTGGCATAAGATTTCCCCTCTGTTCTTTCAATATCAATCACTCCATTCAAATAAAGGAAATTGATCTCTGGTTTATCAAAATTAAATTGTATTTTTTCCTTTGTGCCAATGAGATGCAAAATTATCCGCTTATATGGTTCCTGTTTTGCCTTGCTGATTATATTGAGGATATTGTTATTGGGCAGGATATGTACTGCCGCCTGATAGACCTCGTTGAACAGCTTCATATCCAGCACCGTATCTGCTGTTACCGGAACCTGTTCACATCCCTCTGTCAACAGCTCTCCCAGCCAGCAGGTAAGCCCAGGTTGGCCTCTTGTTTCATAATAAAGACGTTCTATTAACTCTTGAGCGACCTGTTGACCTCGCTCCTTTTCATGCCATCGAAACATAGCCTCGACCTCAGCAAAGGTCAGATTGGGAATATGGACGTTTCTCTGCACATTGAAAGGAGAGCCTTTGACATTTTCCACCCCAAGCGCAGAGCGAATACCAATGAGGGCAACAGAATGGAGAAGATACTTTTTCTCTTGGTCAGGCACATTGGGTGCATTCTCTCTGATGGAGAAAAATATATTCCGAAAAACTCCGGCCAGGGCTGAAATTGCCTCTTCCGGCAAGGCATCAAACTCGTCCAGGATCAGAACCAGGGGTCTGGTGATATTTTGCCGCAGAAACAGGGCTTCAAATTTTTCCGGGGTGTCTGCGCCAACAATGTCCAAGTGCAGATCACTGGCTAGCTGTTTTTCAATGTATTGCAGGACAGTTCCGACATCTTTTTCTGTTTTCAGCACTTCCAGATTGATCTTTACAGCATCGAATCGTGTGTCTTCTTTTAATCGGAAAAATACTTCACGCATCATCCATGTCTTACCAGTCTGTCTCGGTGCCCAGACCGTAATATAATGACCACCTTCATCAGGATTGGTTCCTGTCAGTTGTTTAAAACAAGAGTCGAGCAGTTCTTGACGGGGAGCGTAATAATGCAGTTTAGTATTTATCGGGCCATACGATGAAAAAATGCGCATTTTATCCTGTTCCTTTGTTCATGGTTATAGCGTGTAGAAATAATGGACACCATTGTCGTCACGAGACCAGATTCCCTCTTCGGGCGGATCTTGTGGAGGACGTTTTTCAAACTGACATTTTCCAGCCCCTTCTGTTACTGTAATATTTATGTCATACTGATAGTGCGTCACAACTGATACGTCCGTGATATGAGGCGATAATGCTACCTCAACGGATTCATACTTTATGGTACTGTTCGGATCGCCAATAATCAGGACAGTCCCCTCAGACCCGGCTGTCAAAGTAACGGGCGGCGGCATGGTCGTGTGTATCGGCACTGCATAATAATCAGCAATGCCGGAGCCAATGGCCCAGCTATCCTCCACAATGGCATCACATATTTCCTGTCCATTGCCACCAAGCAGCAGCATAATGATATGGGGAGAAAAAAACGGTTTAGCTGAAAGAGAAAAAACATCATCAATCCCGGAGGTTATACCAAATGGTGCTACATGGACAGGGGTGGCACTGGCATGATCCGGTCGGCTCTGATACCATTGATTACCGTACCTGCTCGTCCATATTCCTTCAAACTTAACTTTTACCTCTCCAGGCGGGACACCAGAGATGACATATTTACCGTTACTGTTTGTGGTTGTTACTCCATACGAAATGACAGCAGAGTCATCGTCTAAACCGTAAACTGTCGGATAAATATCCGGTATGCCGGAACCGCTGACAGCATCAGTTATCCTGCCGGTAATCGTACCTCCATATTCCATCTGTGCGTCAATGTTCTCTGTTGTGTGGTCAGCCGTAATTGTCACAGTATTTCCATGACCATGATCCAGAACATTATTATACCATTGACCAATGTAAAATCGTTCTTCCTCCACCTCGCGCATTCTGAAAAAAACCAGATAATCACCAACTGGTATGTCTGTTTTTATGTATGCTCCTGTGCAATCCGTTTCAGTGCTGCCAAAATAATTCCAGGCAGTATCGTACACTTCAATGGAGATCCGGCTGATACCTTTGCCGGTACATTTATCTGTTACCTTACCAGAGAGATTTCCTTTTTCAGCAACTGGAAACCGGATACTGTCAATATTTGTTCTGCTGTTAGGAGCTGTGACCTGTACGATATCGGCAGTTTCGCGTCCGTTACTCCCTTGATACCACTCATACCCAGCATCAGCTAAATCAAATCGAAGTAAATATTCCCCTGACGGTAAGCCTTCAATGGAATAATTTCCGTTTTCATCTATACTCACGGAGCCAAAGGTATCTCCATTCGGATTAAATGCAATAACACGCGACCAGGCAAGCCCGTTGATTCCATGAGGTACATGGCCTGAGATGCTGCCGGGAAATTGTAATTTCACATCTATATGCGGAGTAATGCGTGACGGAGTAACCGAAACAGCATCGCTTGTTTGAAACGTATCATGACCTTGATACCATTGAAGGCTATATTCAGAGTTGTTGCTGGCAAATTCTACCAGGTATTCACCTGCTGGCAGACCAGCCACAGAATAGTTTCCATCTTGATCTGTGACTCCAGTTTTTATCCAGGACGTATGGTAAGAATCCCATACGAAAACAGAAATACCTTGTACGCCGTCCGTTCCATTCAAGGTTACCTGCCCGGATATTCCTCCAAGCGGCTCTGTTTCCAATACTGTATTAGAGAGTGTTCTGCTTTCAGGTGCAGTTACTGCAATGGGATCTGCTGTATGGTAATCTGTTTTGTTACTGTACCATTCACCAATATAGCCTGTCAGTGATTGATTCTGATATTTTGATTCCTCGTATTGAAGTGTGTATTCATCTGATGACAGACCCGTCAATGCGTAATACCCTTCTGCATCTGTTCGGACAGTAGTTCTGAAAAAACTGTCGTGGTAAGCATAAACATTTATATTTGCAACACCTTCCCCTGCCAGATTAACAACTCTACCGAAAATATTCGCCCCTTTTTCCAGAAACGCATCAATTCCAGTAGTGACATCAGGGGCATTGACAGTAACATGGTCAACATCACATATATTATAACCATAAGATCCCTGTATGTTATTATACCATTTGTCCTGATATCCTATGGGTAATCCCCAGAAAAAAACATCATAGTCGCCGCTTGATAAACCTGTAACCGTATAGTTTCCCTGTGAATCAGTATATGCTACTATGCTGGAATCATAATCACCCTGAATAACATTAACCCGCACATTTTCCAATCCCGCACAATCACAACTAGTTACCCGACCGGAAATTGACCCGGTTTGAGGATCAACCTCCTCGGAAATTGTCGTCAAGCCTGTCTCAGATTCAAAAAATCGATTTTCGGTAGCAGAAACAAGTTGCTCTAGCTGTCGACTGCTATTCGTCATCATAACCGGGGTAGAAGGTCGTAACTGTTCGGGGAAGATAGAGTTTTGCGGCCTGATAAATTGCGGATTTTCGTTCACTGTAAACAGGCTGCTTGTAGTGTATCTATTGCCTTTTAGAAAAAGCGGGGATCGACAGCATGATGAAACAGCAGTATCAACCGAATGCTGGGCAACACCGGTAGCTGGCGCAAGGATAACGATAGAGAAGAGAAGAAAAAAAAGAATTCTTTTTGTCATGATGTCACCTTTTGTTGAATATTCAGTACTTACCGCCATCTCTCAAGCAATCTTGTCATGAGTACCATAAGAGTATGTAAAAATGGGCATCCTTCATATTGGTGCAAAAGTAGCTGACACTTTCGAGGTTGCAACCACTTTTGGTGCATAAAATGCACCCTACAAAATCCCGTTTTTACAAAGATGTAGGGTGCGTTTTACGCACCGGTACGAATAGCTTGATGAAAAAAGTGTCAACTGGCAAATGAAGGATGCCTAAAAATGGTTGTTGACCTGGTGTTGCAGCAGTGCAGCTGTCAGACAACGGTGTAATTGCTTCCGTGTTCTAAATTCTACTGCAGGGTGTAGGTATAATGAACTCCATCATTGTCACGGAACCAGCTACCCTCTTCGGGAGGATCCTTTTGGGGACGTTTTTCAAATTGACATTTTCCAGCCCCTTCCGTTGCTGTAATATAGAAATAATGCAGCGGGGTCAGCCCAACCGAAACATCCGTGATGTGAGGCGATAATGCTACCTCAACGGATTCATACTCTATGGTACTGTTCGGATCGCCAATAATCAGGACTGAACCCTCAGTCCCGGCTGTCAAAGTAACGAGCGGGGGATAGGTTGTGTTCATCGGCACCGAATAATAATCAACCATGCCGGAGACAATGGCCTGGCTGTCCTCCACAATGGCATCACATATTTCCTGTCCATCGCCACCAAGCAGCAACATAATGATATGGGGAGAAAAAAACGGTTTCCCTGGAATGGAAAAGACATCATCAATCCCGGAGGTTATGGCAAAGGGTGTTACCGTGACAGGAGTGGCACGGGCATGATCCGGCTGGCTCTGATACCATTGATTACCGTACCTGCTCATCCACTTCCCCATGAACTGAACCTTCACATCTCCCGGCGGCACTCCATAAATGGCATAATTCCCATGATCATCTGTTGTTGACAGCGGATGTGCAATCACACCTGCATTCTCATTGATACCATACACCATCGGGTAAATGCCCTTTATACCGGAACCGTTGTCCGCATCTGTCAGTCTGCCGGTAATCATCCCGCCATATTGCATCTGTGCATCAATGTTCTCTGTTGTCTGGTCTGCCGTAATGGTTACCGTATCTCCATGAGCATGATTCGGCGCATTATTATACCATTGCCCGATATAATACGGCTCTCGCTCGCTGGTTATTCTGAAAAAAATCTGATATTCACCAACAGGCAGTTCTGTTATGATATATGCACCGCTGCAATCTGTTTTCGTACTGCCAAAATAATTCCAACCTGCACTATACACTCCAACCGAGATATCCCCTATACCCTCACCGGTACACTTATCTGTCACCTTGCCGGACAGACTCCCCTTTTCAGCAATTGGAAACCTGATACTGTCGATATGAGTTGTACTGTCCGGGGCATTGACCTGGACAGTATCGGCTGTCGCATATCCGTCCTTGCCCTGGTACCACTCATATCCTGCCTCGCTCAGATCAAACTGGAGGATATATTGACCTGAGGGCAGCCCTTCAATGGCATAACTGCCGTTTTCATCAATACTTGCGCTGCCAAGAACATCTCCATTCTGATTAAAGGCCATAACACGGGACCAGGCAAGACCATTGACTCCAAAGGGGACATGACCGGTAATACGGCCCGCACGCTGCAACTTAGCGTCAATATTCGGGGTAATGGCAGGTGGAACCACAGTTACAGTATCACTTGTTTGAAAGGCGTTATGTCCATGATACCATTGGCGGGCGTACTCGGAATTGTTGTCGGCAAAGTCTATCAGATATTCGCCGCCGGGCAGACCATCCACGGAATAATTGCCATCCTGGTCGGTCAGGGTTTGCTGTATCATGGAACTATGTTGATAATCCCAGACAACAACAGCGATACCCTCAATACCGTCTGTTTCGCTCAGGGTCACCTGTCCAGATATTCCCCCGAGCGGCTCTATTTCCATAACAACATCTGCAAGTGTTCTGCTTTCAGGTGCGGTTACAGAAATGAAATCCGCAGTATGATAGTCTGTTTTGTTGTTATACCATTCCCCGGCATAGCCAACTAATACTGGATTGCCCGGTGGGTCTTCTTTATAATAAAGTTTGAATTCACCAGTACGCTGACCACTCACAGTGTAGTACCCTTCGTTATCTGTTCTGGACACAAAACTTCCATAGGAACTCTCGTGAAAAACCATAATTCTAATATTCTCAAGCCCCTGCCCGGTCAAATTTACCACCCGTCCCGATATTTCAGCCCCTTTTTCCAGAAACGCATCAATTCCCGTGGTTACAGCAGGGGCATTCACAATAACCGGATCAGCATTACATAGATTAAAATACCTTGTTCCCCTGATGTTATTATACCATTTATCCAGATATCCAAAGTGTGCCCCCCAAAATCGCACATGATACTCGCCAGAGGGCAATCCTGTCACAGTGTAATTCCCCTGAGCATCAGTTTGAGTTGTGACGTAGTATTGATAGTAACCATAATAAGCTGCAACACTGATATTTTCCAATCCCACGCAATTACTGTTGGTTACCCTGCCGGAGATTGCCCCGGTTTCAGCATCAGCTACCGCTGGGAGCATCGTCAGCACTGCCGCAGATTGCGAGATCCAAGTATCCTGCTGTTGGCTGGTTCTTGTCCACAAAAGCGGGAAACCCGCTCGTACCTGTTCAGGAAAGTCGCTGTTCTCCTGCCTGGGAAACTGCTGATTTTCATTCACCGTAAACTGTATATCCGCAGTGGAGATATTACTCTTCAAGGTCAAGTTGGACTGGCCGCATAATGAAACATAAGTACCCGACGATTGTTGTGTGGCAGCAGCGGCAGATGTAATAATAATGAGCGAGAGAAGGAAAAAAAAGAGAATTTTTCGTGTCATGATATCACCTTTTATTGAATATTTTCATGTTTTGAGAACTCGGATCAGCCATGCAGTCCAAGCCAGGCACCAGCCCCAATCATAATTGCTCCAGAGGTTCGGTTCAATCTCCTGACCGCCTTTTTTGACCTGAACAGATGTCGGGCAGAGGATGCACAAAAGGCGATCAGCATTAACCCTGCCATCAGACCGGTCACGGTGAGGAGGACGGCCAGGACTACATCTGTGGGAGTCAGGCTGTCAAGATCAAGAAGAGTAGGAAGAAAGGCGATATAAAAGAAGATCACCTTGGGGTTAGAGGCAGAGATGAGAAAACCCTGCACCAATCCCTGGGTCGTGCTGAATGAACCTTTGCTCGCCGTATCGTGCAGATTTGGGTCAATGGCTGCTCTCCAGAGCTTCCAACCGAGGTAGAGAAGATAGAGGGAACCGACAATACGAATCACCAGAAACAAACCAGCCCACTGACGGGCAACCATTGCCAACCCCAGACAGGCAAGGAGCAGATAAATCACATCACTGATAACCATACCAAAGGCCAGACTGAGACAGGGCCTGGCACCAGAGGCCAGTGATCGTGCCAGCAGGGCAAAGACACCTGGCCCGGGAGTTACGGCAAAGATAAAAATGATAAGGAGAAAAGAGACACCGCTTTCGATTGACATGGGACACCCCTTGTGGAGATTGAAGATTCTGCACGTTTCAATGATACTTCAATGATACTTCAATGATACTATAATTGTATCCTTGTTAAATTTTATGGTAGCCTCGTTCCCACGCTCCAGCGTGGGAATGCAACTTGGACGATCCTGCGTCCTATGACAGCCGCTGGAGCGGCAATTCAGGTTCCCACAGACGGAGTCTCGCAGGCTCGCTTACCTGGAGCGTAGGAACCAGTGGATCAACCGGATGTA
>DAOVTM010000314.1 GCA_030633145.1 Desulfobulbaceae bacterium | reverse complement strand
GGAAAGCAGGGTCGGTATCTGCGCCTCCCAGGAAATTTCAACAAATTTGAGTTTTCTCCCGGTGTACGCAGCCAGACCACGGGCAAATTCCGCTTCCAGGCCAGCCACCTGCCCGGAAGTTTGATAGGCAATAGGGGGTGCGTTGGTGGTGATTCCGACCCGCAGCAGCCTGGCACTGCCGGGACCATTTCCAGCAACATTATAGGAGCCATTGCCGGGATCAGCACAACCTGCCAGGGTGAAAAGTACGATAACAAGCAGGCCGAGAGAGAGGGATGAGGTACGCAACAGGGGAGTCATGTATTAAACCTGATGAATTGATAGAGGTTGATGTGGTCAAACTGTCGGATGACGGGAATACAAGTGGATCATTGCCCCAGGGTTTTAACCTTGCGGGAAGCCGGTTCCGGCAGCAAAGCCCGAAGGGAATCTGCCTGTGGATTACTCACTGTACGACGTACCAGAATATCCACCGGACTGACAGGCTTGCCATAATAGGCTGCATTCCATTTATCACGCGGCGAGATGACTGCTCCCTCTATACTGATACCGCCAAAGGCTCCCTTGGATCGGCCAAAGGCCAGGACATCAGCGGTCTGTGCCTTGGCAGATGCACCAACAGGACCGGCTGCCACGGAAACATCAGCACCAAGTTTGAATTCCGTGGAGAGCATGGCAGTGAGTCCTTTTTCCGTCATAACCATAAGGATTATTTCCGAGGCATCCGCACCAATCTGCAGACCGATGGAGACTGAACCCATGGTATAGAACGCCGGAGAACTCCAGGAACCGGTCTTAGGATCACGGGTGAGTAATGCGCCGGAGCCACCTGAACCACCGACTATAAAGCCACCGCGCAGCATCTGTGGCACTATGAAAAGACCACGCGCCTTATTCACATTCTTATGAAACCAGCCCATGTTAGGGTCTGCTTTAAAGGATTGTACAACTCCCTGACTTTTCAGAATCAGAGCCTGGGCATCACCGGAGGATGCCATACTGTCGGTGAGCGGAAAGAGCAGGGATACAAAGAACAGCAGTCCAACGATGTTGGTACAGAGTGAACGATCCATTACATGGTCTCCTTGAGAGGACAAAAAAAATAAAGGCAGAGAACCGAAACAATGCTTTCAGGTTCCGGTTTTCCGCCCCACTGCTACTGAGGTGCGTTAATCAGTCAGCCGGATAGAAATGCTCTTTTTCAGCCTGACATTTCGGGCAGACCCAGTCCTCGGGCAGGTCATCAAAAGAGGTACCCGCATCAATTCCGTTTTCCACGTCTCCCTCTTTTGGATCGTAAACATACCCGCAGGGACATTCATATTTTTCCATGATTTTCTCCTTCTGTTAAATTAGACAGCGTTATAAAAAATACCATTTTAGGACAGGAATCTGATGAACAGAATGCCAGTCCCTCCTTAAAATAAAAAACTTTTTTATCAACTTTAGCGAACTGGACAAATTATATCAACAAAAAGTGATACTCTGGATGAATATTGACAGTCTAATGGCTATAATGGATTTTATCCTTGACAGAAAAGGGGATGATGTAGTTTATTCTTTACTTTTCAGCTAATGCTGCGACAGTGCTGGCTGTGTTTTGTCGTGATAACGACAATCAGCAGAAAGGTCACGGCACAAACAGTTAATGTGTGTTTATAATAGAAAATTTGCAGTTAGTCTTTTGATTATTTAGGAGAAAAAATGTACGCTATAATTCGTACCGGCGGAAAACAGTATCAGGTGGCAGCCGGTGATATACTTCGAGTCGAGAAATTAAAGGGTGCAGTAGGCGATACCCTTGAGCTTAACGATGTGCTGCTTGTGGCCGATGGAGAGGATGTGCAGATCGGCACCCCAGTGCTTGACAGTGCCAGGGTTACCGCCAAAATAACCGAGCAGGGCAAGGCAAAAAAGGTACTGGTCTTTAAAAAGAAAAAGCGCAAGGGATACCGTAAACTGCGTGGTCATCGCCAGCAGTTCACAGCTTTGAGCATTGAGGCGATCACTGCGTAATTTATTTTATTATTGAATATAATTTATATATTTTTTTGGAGATTTATCCATGGCACATAAAAAAGCAGGTGGTAGTTCAAGGAACGGGCGTGACAGTGGTGGTCAAAGACGCGGCGTAAAACGGTATGGTGGAGAAAACGTCAGTGCCGGTTCCATAATAATCCGTCAGTTGGGAACAAGGATTCATCCAGGCACCAATGTTGGATGCGGTCGTGATTACACCCTCTTTGCCAAGATTGACGGCGTGGTAACCTTTGAGGATTTTGGAAAGGGACGTAAGCGGGTTTCTGTTTATCAGAAATCAGAAGCCTGATGACAGAAACCAGAAAAGCTGGTGGATAGTAGTATTTTGGTTTCTGAAAGCTCGACATCAATTTGATTGGTGTCGAGTTTTTTTTTTGCGGAGTACAGGATGGGTTTTGTAGATGAGGTAAAATTTTTCGTCAAGGCCGGTGACGGCGGCAACGGCTGTGTCAGTTTCCTGCGGGAAAAATTTGTCCCCAGGGGTGGACCCAATGGTGGTGACGGCGGTGCTGGTGGTTCTGTATATCTGAAAACCGACCCTCGCAAACACTCCCTGATTGACTTCCGCTACCGATCCCATTTCAAGGCAGAACGGGGCAGAAACGGCCAGGGTAGTGATAAGCACGGGCGCGGCGGCAAGGATACAACACTTTCCATCCCGCCCGGCTCTGTGGTTAAAGATGCTGAAAGCGGACAGATCCTTGCTGACCTTACCGATGGTGACCAACTATTCCTTGCTGCCAGCGGCGGCAAGGGCGGCTATGGCAACTCCCGTTTTGCCACATCCACCAATCGCGCGCCCCGCAAGGCTACCCCGGGTACTCCAGGCGAGGAGTTATGGCTCAAGATAGAGCTGAAATTGCTGGCTGATGTGGGTCTTATCGGTCTGCCCAATGCTGGCAAGTCCACCCTGCTCTCCAAGTTATCTGCGGCAAACCCCAAGGTAGCACCCTACCCTTTCACCACCCTTGCACCCCAGCTGGGGGTTCTCCATTTTCGTTTTCAGGATCCCTGTATCATTGCCGATATACCTGGCCTCATTAAAGGGGCCAGTAAGGGTGTCGGCCTCGGACACCAGTTCCTGCGCCATGTGGAACGAACCACCATCCTGATGCACGTTATTGATGGCTCTACTGAGGGGGATCAGCCCCTTGCCGATTACCAGATACTGATGGATGAACTTGCCGCCTATAACGATGCCTTGCTGGATCGTACCCACCTGGTGCTGTTGAATAAGATTGACTGTCTTGACTCGGATCGGATTAAGGAAATTGAGACATTGTTTACTGAACAGGGAGTGGATCTATGGCTCATCTCGGCCCTGGAAAACAAGGGAATTGACAGCCTGAAGAAACAGATCGGATCCATGCTGGAAGATCAGCGAGTGGCAAAGGAAGAGGCTGCTGCGACAGAGAAAACCTCCCAGCCATGACCTTTCAGGTCAGCCATGAGGATGGACTGTTTTACCGGCAGACCCTGTTTGATAAGGCAAAACGAGTGGTCATCAAGGTGGGCAGCGCAGTACTGACCAGTTCTTCCGGTCTTAACCACGAGGTTATTCATTCAATCTCCCGCCAGATATCCTTTCTCTGTTCCACTGGTCGAGAGGTCATCCTGGTAAGTTCCGGGGCAGTTGCAGCTGGTCGTAAACGTCTTGGAATAGAGCGCACCCCCCACGAAGAACTGCGGGTCAAACAGGCATTGGCAGCCATGGGACAAGGGCTGCTCATGCAGGCGTATGAAGAGGCATTTGCACTTCAGAGTAATCAGCAGGTAGCCCAAATCCTGCTCACCCATGCTGATCTTTCCCAGCGGGAACGGTACCTCAACGTTCGTAATACCATTTGCACTCTCTTTGAATTCGGGGTGGTTCCGATCATCAATGAGAACGATACGGTCTCGGTCAATGAACTGCGGGTCGGCGATAACGACACCCTGGGCGGAATGATCACTAACATGATCGGTGCGGATATGTACATCATGCTCACCGATGTTGACGGACTCTGTACCTCTAATCCCGCTCAGGACAGCACAGCCCGCCCCGTCTATACCGTTGCCTCCATTGATCGTGAGGTGGAAGAGATGGCAGGAAGTACCATCAGTGCCTTAGGTACCGGCGGAATGCAGACCAAGATTCGCGCCGCTAAAATGGTCGCAGCCTGCGGCGGCAGTTCATTCATCGGGCCGGGCCGTCATACGAACATTCTGGAGGAGTTGTTTTCCGGTAATCTGGTGGGTACTTTTTTCCTCCCGGAAACCGATATTATCAAAAACCGGAAACACTGGATCGGACATGTGCTGCGTCCCTCTGGCTACCTGTACCTGGATGGCGGTGCCTGCCGCGCTATCAGGGATCATGGTAAGAGCCTGCTGCCTTCCGGGGTCATCCAGGTAGAGGGCAGGTTCAAGGTGGGGGCATCGGTACATTGCTGCTGCCCGGACGGTCGGATTGTGGCGGCTGGTCTGGTCAACTATTCTTCATCTGATACAAACAAGATTAAAGGATGTAGGAGTGATGAGATAGAAGAACTGCTGGGTTTCAGGGACAGTGATGTGGTCATTCATCGAGACAATCTTGTCCTGCTTGATCTTGATCAGAAGCCGGATCTTTGACAGGCTGTACTGCTCCAAATTGTCGTTAATGACTTGATACTCGTTTCATTAGTGCGCTGTGCGCACCTTAACGGATGACCAAAAGTGAGTTAAGAGGCTAAATAAAAATGAAAAACAGTGAAATAGAAAAATTAGTTACCTCCATGGCCCAAAAAGGCCGTAAGGCGGCCCGCAAGCTGGCGGCTCTTCCCACTTCTGTCAAAAATGCAATCCTGCTCGACACAGCGGAGTTACTCCTTGCTAAACAGGAGCTTATCCAGACAGAGAACAAAAAAGATCTGAAAAATGGCCGGGCAAAGGGTTTATCCGCTGCCATGCTGGATCGGCTTGAGCTGAGTTCCAAGGTGATTAACTCCATGGTACAGGGGTTACGTGAGATCGCAGCCCTGCCTGACCCGGTGGGTGAGGTGGATGACATGAAACGCAGACCCAGCGGTATTATGGTGGGTCGAATGCGAGTCCCCCTGGGC
>DAOVTM010000193.1 GCA_030633145.1 Desulfobulbaceae bacterium | reverse complement strand
TGTGGCAGTTATGGTGATCACTGTACCGTTACTGTAGCTGTAATTGCCTGGCAAGGGTGCGGTGGTACCAGTGCCATTGATAGTCAGAGTGAGAGCGCGTTTAATACTGAAATTTGCGTTGACATTCTTGTCGGCATCGACTGTAAGGGTAAGTGGATTGACCATCACTTGATCAGGTGGTACAGACCCGCTCCAACCAGTAAATAGATGTCCTGGGTCGGCAGTGGCCGTTAAGGTTACCTGGCTTCCTTCCGGGTGAATATACTGACCGGGTACGGGGTTGGTCGAGCCGGAACCGTTCACAGCGATGGTCAGGGTATGTTGCGGTGTGAAGTTGGCGATGAGGTTTTTATTGGAGTCTATAGAAAGTAAAAGCGGGTTTACAGTCTCCTGACCCGGTGGAACATTTCCAGTCCAACTTGAAAACAGGTAACCAGATTCAGCAACGGCACTTACTTGAACAACGGTGTTCTCTGCATAGGTAAAAGTTCCTTCGCCTGGTGATAAGACAACTCCACCACTGCTGCTTGTTGTGGTAAGGCTATAGTTGGCAGGTGGATAATTGACTACAGTGATGGAACCATTAGCAACGCTATGTGGTATGGATATGCTGCCGTCACTGTTGGATAAGGCGTGTCGGGCATTGACGGAGAGATCAAGATTAGTCTGGGCAAAGGTTACAGGATGCGTACCTAATGGCGTATCTGGTGCCAATGCAAGTTGGAAGGTAAATAATGTTCCACTCGTGTCATTAATTGCAGCACTGCCTGAGTAGGTTATGACTGTACTGTTCGGTGCAGTTTCGGAGGGAAAATAACGATAATTGGTAATGAACTGGTTATCGAGAATGGAGCCGTTGTCAACACTTACAACAGAGATACCTTGAGGCAGAACTACGTTGGCGTTAACACCGGCAAGACTTTCAGTATTGCCTGAAATGTCAAGTTGTAGCAAGGCAATACCACCTGATTGAGCTGTGGTCTTACCCAGTGAAAGCAGCGGGGCGGCTGAGGCACAGATAGACACCGCCAAAAATATTACCAATAATAATGATCCATTTATCAATTGTTTCAATATACACCCGAAACTCTGGATTAAATCTATACTATAATTTTTTCAACTATTCATAAATATGTAATGATAATTTATATTCTATCTTATTATTTCTTATAATACAAATAGAATCTCTACAAAAAACGGTGTGGAAAACAGTTACATCGACAACAATAAGAGACTTTCTGATTATAACGAGTTCTGTTGGCGGTTATTATTTACACATAATGGCTACCAGCGTAAGCTGCGACATTCTTGGTTATTATGAGAAGCTGGAGCCTGGGAACCAGATTGTGCGAAAATGTCAACCGCAAAATAAAGGGTGCCGCATGTTATCACTCTGAAGTTACGAGTTGTCTATTCTTAAGTTGGTAGCCTGTTGGAACAGTCTGAGTTGGTACATTTCCATACCCCTCACTTGCCAATACAAAACCGGGAAAAAAGTGCATCAAGCACATCATCAGGGGTGGTCAGTCCGACAATATCGGCAAGATGATCCAGGGCAATCTGGAGGTCAACCGCCAACAGATCGGCGGGAACACCTGAGACAAGGGTTTCCTGCAGCTGGTGACAACAGAGCAGGGTCTTTTCCAGAATAGCGGTGTGCCGCTGATTGGGGGCGCAGGAGGGCTGTTCAGCAACCTGGTCTTCTGTTTCTCCCATGATTGCCTGATAGATAGCGTCCAGCAGGGTGTTAAGTCCCAGGCCCGATTTGGCCGCTACCTGCACTTGTTGGTCACCCGCAAAGACCTTACCTACTCGATTTACCTGATCCTCTGTGGCAATATCCAACTTATTGAACACCAGTATCCGTTTTTTATCCGCCAGGGCCTGGTTCAGCTGGTGATCCTGTTCGCTCAGAGCGGTGGAGACATCCACTACAAATAAAACCAGATCAGCCTGGGCCATCTTTTGCCTGGCTCGTTCAATGCCCATCGCTTCCACCACATCATCGTGACTACGGATACCCGCAGTATCAACAAGATGAACAGGGATGCCCTTGACCGAAATCAACTCTTCAATGGTGTCCCTGGTGGTACCTGGAATCTCTGTCACCAGAGCCCTTTCCTCATGGAGCAGACCATTGAGCAGGCTTGATTTACCCACGTTGGGACGACCGGCAATCACCACCCGCACCCCTTCCCTAAGCATCTTACCCTGATCGGCCCGGTCAAGCAGATGCCGTAGCGGAGTTTCCACCCTGTGTTCAAGCAGCTCAAGAAAATGACCGCTCTCAATGATTTCCACATCATCATCAGGAAAATCTATGGCCACCTCAACCACAGCCAGAATCTCAATCAGGGCATTGCGAATTTCACTGACCTGCTCAAAAAGTCTGCCCTGCATCTGATTAACCGCCAGGCGGGTACCACCGCTGGTTCGAGCCTGCAACAGGTCAATAACCGCCTCAGCTCTGGTCAGATCAATACGACCGGCCAGAAAGGCTCGCTTGGTAAATTCTCCAGGTTCTGCGGGTCTGACACCGGCGGCCAGCACCTCGGCCAGGATGGACTCAAGGACGAAATACGAGCCGTGGCTGTGCAGCTCCACCACATCTTCACGGGTATAGGTGCGGGGTGCCCGCATAAAAACAGCCATGACCTCGTCCAGGACGACTCCCTGACGACTGGTGACAGTACCGTAATAAAGGGTATGGCTCTGCAGGGTGGAATGGGAACGGTGCGGGACAAAGAGCTGCGAGAGAACAGCAGCAGATTCTGAACCGCTGATACGGATAATGCCGATGCCGCCAATGCCAGGGGCTGTGGCAATGGCGGCTATGGTGTCATTTTTTAGCCTTACCACGACCGGTATTGGCTTTTTTCTTTTTGGGTTTCTTTTTTCCCGGTTTATAGATCAGCACTTTTTTGAACAGCCCATCGCCCACGGAACGGCTGCGAATGGCATTATTTTCCTGCAACACCATGTGTACGACCCTGCGCTCCGAAGGATTCAGAGCCGGAATAGCCTGGGTCTTACCGTCTTCAGCAACCCGTTCAGCAAGTTGAGATGCCCGTTCTTTCAACTCCTCGGCCCGTTGCTGACGATAGTTGCCCACATCAAGGGAGAGCATCATCCGGGGCGGCAGCTGTTTACTCGTCATCTTGCGTAACAGGTACTGGAGACTGTCCAGGGTTCTGCCATCCTTGCCGACAATGGCATCCAGGTGTTCCTCGCTCATTCGGCAAAGTACAGAGTTGTCTTCCATTCCCACGCTGACAGAAGAGGGAAACCCCATGATCTCCAACAGCTCTTCAATATCCCTGCTGATTGCTTCCAGAACCTCATCAGAAGGCGGCGTACGTTCTTCTATTTGACCCGTGGGCGGTTGTTGCGTTTTCTTTTCAGGAGTTTTTTCAGGGGCAGACTGTTCTTTCTTTTCCACAGCCGGTTCCTGCTTTTTCTCCTGCTCGGAACTGTCCTGAGGTGCAGATTCCGGCGCAGCAGTTTCCTGCTCTTCCGCTTCTGGTTCAGATTTTTCTTCTGTTCTGCTACTCTTCTCGACCTTCTCGCTTTTCGGTGGCTGCGTATTTGCGGCCTTTAGGGGCTGCGCTTCCTTCTCAGCCCCGGATTCCTGCCGGGCTTCGTTTTTCTTCTGTACCCGGATATGTGCTTTTTTCTTGCACAGCCCAAATATGCCAGCTGAACCAGTCTCCAGAATCTCGATATTCAGCTCTTCCTGGGTGGCTGAAAAATTCTTGCAAGCCTTGTCAATAGCACCGGTGACGTTGTCACCATAAAAATTTTTCCCTTTTGCATTTCCTTTTGCCATAGTGCGATTCCCTTCAAAGGATATTTTTTGTTACGGTTTTTCTGTCAATTCTTCTTTGTTCAACTGACTTTCTTTATTCAACTGACGGTTAATAAGCTGCTGCTGGAGGATAGACAACAGATTATTGACAAACCAGTACAGAACCAGACCCGAGGCGAAATTTACAAACATGACCGTAAATACAATCGGCAGAAACTGCATAATCCTGGCCTGGGTCGGATCAGCTGTGGTGGGTGTCATCTTCTGCTGCAAATACATTGATCCACCCATCAACAGGGTCAGGATTGGAATGCCTTCCAGATAGGGGATATCAAAACCAATCATCAACCGATCCGGGGCTGACAGATCATTAATCCAGAGCATGAACGGGGCATGGCGTAACTCAATGGCCGCCATCAGCACCCGGTAGAGGGCAAAGAAAAACGGGATCTGGATGACCATGGGCAGACAACCGCCAATCGGGTTGACCTTGTACGTCTTGTACATGGCCATCATCTCCTGGTTCATCTTGGCAGGATCGTCCTTGAACTTTTCCTTGAGCTTTGCCACCTTGGGTTGCAGCTTCTGCATGTTCTTCATCGACTTCATACCCTTCTGGGTAATCGGCCAGAACACACCCTTGATCAGGCAGGTCAACAGGATAATAGCTATTCCGTAGTTGCCTATATAGGTATGGAAAAAGTTGAGGAGAAAGAGCATCGGCTTGGCAAGAAAATCAAACCAGCCAAAGTTGACTGCCATGTCCAGCTGATGGCCGGTACTCTTTAACATGGCCAGTTTTTTCGGCCCGAAATAGGCATTATACTTAAAAACCTTTGCCTCACCGGCTGCCAGGGTCAGGGCAGGAGCAGCGATAACAGTACGTACGCTGTCTGCTCCGGTTGAACTCATGGTGACCATGCTGCTACTGCCCTGCTCGGGAATCAGGGAACACATGAAGTAGTTATCTTCAAACGCAGCCCAGGAAACAGCTCCCTGGTACATCTTGGGGCCGTCACTGAGTTTCTTGATCTTTACCTCTTCCAGTTCCTGGTTAATAAAGGCAACCGGGCCGTTGAAGAGGTAACGACTGGTGCTGGAATCTGAGACAAAAGGCCTGTTGCTCATTGCCATGGCCGGACTCAGTTGCAGGGGAATGGTGCCTGGATTATGCACCTCATAGTTACTGGTAAAGAGGTAGCTGTCCCCGTTAAAGGAAAGCACCCTTTTGATGACCACCCCATTGTCCAGGGTGGCACTCATCTGCAGCTCTCCAGCACCTCCCTCGTCTATGCTGAGCGATTCCCGATCCGCCTTGAACAGCGGCAGGGCAGCGGTTCCGCCGTTGTCCAGGGAAAAAACCAAGGGCAGAGCCGCTGGGTTCTCTGTGGTTACCAGATCCATGGAATTGGCTTCCATCTCTTTGGCAATGCGATATTTTTTCAGGATAAAGGATTTGAGTCCCCCTCCCTGTTCAAAGAAGACCGCCCTGTACAGAGGAGTATCAACAGTAATGTCACGGGCATCCTCGTCCACAATTACAGTTTGGGGAGCCGCAGTTTGCCCCGCTACCGGGGCTGTACTGAACTGGGATTGTTGTTGTGTTGCAGGCGCACTGCCTGTAGCCGCACTCTGATCCGCTGCCCCTGGGGAAGCAGGAGCTGTACCCTGTAGTTCTCCCTGGGTTGCCACCGGAGCCTGAACGGGCGGCACAAACAGCTTCTGATACCCGAATAAAATAAAAAATGAGATTATAATGGCCAGAAAGGCCCTGTTCATGTCCATTGGTTTGGTTTTCCTTCAAATATTCAAAAATAAGGGGTGTCTGACAGCAGAGACCAGTCGTGAAAGTTATTTCACGGGGTCATAACCGCCCCGTGCAAACGGGTGACAGCGAAGAATACGCCAGACTGCTAAGCCCATACCTCGCACCGCACCATGGCGGCTCACTGCTTCAAGTGCATACTCGGAACAGGTAGGGGTAAACCGGCAGCAGGGTGGGAAAAGGGGAGAAATACAGTACCGGTAGCCTTTAACAAGCAACAGGCAGAAGCGGGCAACATATCCCGTTTCGACATCTCCAATTGACTTGGTGCCAGTACCTTTGGTGCCAGTAACTTTGTTGCCAGTAACTTTGCTACAAGTACAGCTACCACACATCAGCTCTGCTCCCAACGGGCAGACATTCCCATCACGGCGGTATGAACCGCCTGCATACCGCTCAAGCGAAAGTCCGGTCGAACCGCAAACACAATATCACTTGTCCGGGGAAAAATTTCCCGATGGAGGCGAAAGGTCTCCCGGATAATGCGTTTAATCCTGTTGCGTCGAACAGCATTTCCCGTCTTGCGCTGGACAGATATGCCCAGGCGGCTGTGCGGCTGCGCACCGGCCAGGTAAAGAAGAGAGAAGCCGTTGCCTCGCAGCCGTTTACCGTTGCGATAGACCCGGTCAAACTCCCTGGTTTTCCTGAGAAGACTGGACTTGGGGAGTCCGTACCTCTTCACGGGATCAGGCGGAGAGCCGTTTACGTCCCCTGGCGCGCCGTCTTTTAATCACTGCCTGTCCGGCTCGGGTACGCATCCGACTGCGAAATCCATGGGTACGTTTCCGTTTGATGTTGCTGGGCTGAAAAGTTCTCTTGCTCATGGTATAATTCCTTTAAACTTTTTATGAATCTTTTGTGAATTCGGTGTAAACAGCACTCGTCCGGGACAGGGTACTTCTCGAAACCTTCTCAAAAAATAGATCGACTAACGAGCTTACCATTTACTTATACAAAGCTATATAGTTTACTCACAGCTATAGATACTGTCAAATCATTTCACAGGCAAATAGGAAAACTATGGCAAATATTCAATTTCACGACCTGGATTGGGCTGATCTCTGGGTTCAGGCCAAAAAAAAGAAAAACTGGCGGCGCAAGGGAGCAGCTGACTGGGATAAAAAAGCAGCTTCCTTTGCCAAACGGACTGCCAGCTCCATCTATGTGGATAAATTCCTGGCTCTGCTCAATCCTCAACCAGAATGGGATATCCTCGACATCGGCTGTGGCCCCGGCACCCTGGCTCTACCTATGGCTGATCGCTGTGAGCGGGTAACTGCGATTGATTTTTCCGCTAACATGCTGCGCCTGCTGGAAGAACGGGCTGCTGCCGAAAAAATGGACAATATCATCACCCGCAAACTTTCCTGGCAGGACGACTGGCAAGGGGAGGGCATCCGACCCCACACGGTTGCCATTGCCTCACGCTCTCTGGCAGTCCCTGATCTCAAAAAGGCACTTGAACGACTGAATTCATTTGCCCGTGACCAGGTCTGCATCACGGATCGGGTTCAGCATGGCCCTATGGATCCGGATGCCTTTAAGGCTGTTGACAGAGACCTCAACTCTGGCCCCGATTATATCTACACTGTCAACCTCCTCTATCAGATGGGGTATCTCCCTGAAGTTGCCTATATCCGACTTGAAGAGAGCCTACAATATTCATCCTTTGATGAGGCATACGCAAGCTATTCCTGGATGTTCCGTGATCTGACCCTGGACGAGGAAAAACGGTTGCGCAAATACGTTCAATCTATTACCACCACCCATCAGGACGGAACTGTGGAGGTGTTTCGCCGCCATGTGCCTACCTGGGCCTTTATAAGTTGGAAACCGGGTGTGAGATAGTTCTTGAATGTCAAATTACGAAGAGAACAAACAGAACAAATTATGT
>DAOVTM010000376.1 GCA_030633145.1 Desulfobulbaceae bacterium | reverse complement strand
TCCAGTGACACTGCTTTGCAGGTTGGTTATGGTCTCAGTGAGACCGGCCAGGGATTGCGAACTCTCCTTCACTTCGTCAGCAAGGGCGGTTACCTGTTCTGCGTCTGCTTGTCCGGCTGTGGTTTCTTCAATCTCTGTCAATCGGGTGGTGAGGATTGTGAGTTTTGCGGCCAGATCAGCCTGGGACTGTTTAATGATTGCATGACCATTTTTCATATCGGCCATAATTTCTGTTTTCAGCTTGTCGCCAAAAGCGGTCAAAGCAATGTCTTGATCCTGTTCCAGTCCAGCAGCCTTACAGGCTGCGGGCATCAGTTTGTCAAGCAGGGTCTGGCGCAGTCCCTCGTACATCCTGCTGGCAGCGGCTGAATCAGAGAGGGCCACTGCACCGAAAAAGATCCCAATCAACACTGCAATACTGACAGTCAGGGCAATGGTCATGCCAATGAGCCATTGAATGGTTCTGATAGCCGCCATCAGGATGGTACCCATGGCTGTCCAGACCGAGGCATCCGGCGCAGAGGTGGTGAAATACACCATCAGAGAGAACAGGCCAAGGATGACTGCTGACCGTATGAGTGCTGTTTTCATGGGGGTTGCTTGCATGGATCTTTCCTCAAAAGAAAAAAATGAATGAAATTCTGCCGCTGACCGGCAGCAACTATATAAATAAAGGTATGAGTTCACTGAAATCCATAGTAAACTATTATATTAATATCAAGTGATAATTGTATGTTTACCTCTGAAAAGAAGCATTTCTCCAATTTTATTCTCATTGGCATGGCCGGTGCTGGCAAGTCAACCATTGGCCCGCTCCTGTCTCAACGGCTGCACTGCTCATTTATTGACACCGATGACCTGATTGCCCAGGCAGGTAATGGAGTACTGCAGCAACTGCTTGATGCTCTGGGTTCGGACCGATTCCGGAGCCTGGAGGAGAAGGTACTGTTGTCCGTTACGCTCCGCAACCATGTCATTGCCACCGGCGGTAGTGCGATTTACAGTCAAAGGGGGATGGCACATCTCCGTGAAAACGGTTTGATCATCTGGCTGGATGCCACTCTGGAAGAGCTTGAGACCAGGGTAACCAACCTTGACTCACGGGGGTTGGTGAACCCTGAAAATATCGGCTTTGCAGATCTGTATCATCAGCGGGTTGACCTCTATCGCACGTATGCCGCCCTGCGTATAGACTGTAGCTCCCGGCTGCCACCGGCAATTGTTGAGGATATCGTTTATCGGGTACAATCACCGGATTTTCAGGGATGATTCCAGTGCGCTGCTTGCTCCTCCAAGATGGCCTTGCTCTGGAAAATGACGCTGTTTTTTCTTGGATTGAGTAGGTTAATAGTATATACAGAGAGTGATAGTAAATAATAGCTGTTGATGTCGCCATGCCACAAACTTCATTCCCAGGGAGATACCATGCCTCATCCATTGAACCGACGCAACTTTTTGTTAAAGAGTATCAGCGTCGGCTGCCTTTCCATTCCGGTGTTGTCCCAACTCGTTGGCTGCAAGAGCAGTGTTCAGGAACAGGTACAAAAAAAGACCTATAGCGACCCCAAATATGAACTGCTGGATCTCGCCCTTGAGCATGAATTTGGTGTAGTGGTTCAATACTCCAATCATAACGGAGTGATTGCCGCCCTTGGTGACGATCCTGACGGGGTATTGGCAAGTGCGATTGGAGATATCCTCTGCCAGGAAGCGGATCATGCCGCCGCTCTCACTGATATTTTGCAGAGAAATGGTGTTCAACCTACCATAGCTGCCTGGCCGCCGCAACAAGGGGCTACCACTGCTGAGATGATAACAAAAGATGTTGCTGCAGAAGAGGGAGCGGTCAAGCTGTACCAGCAAATTCTAGCGCAGGATTTTGATGACAATACCAGACGAACCATTGAAATACTGCTGGAACATGAGCAGAACCATCTACAGATGTTTACGGATATCCTCGCAGAATTAAGCTGATCATGACCTTCCTTCCGGGGAAATCCCTGCGGGTGCAGTTTGCCCTTTATACAGTGGCTGCCACTGGGAGCCTGATTATCCTTGTCCTGCTCCTCAACGCTGTTTTTTCCTACCGCTTGTTTCTTGCCGATTTTGAACAGGATTTACAGAAGCAGATGGAGGCAGCCTCCTCCAGTCTGGAAACCATGATTACGCAGACGGATTATGTAGGACTTCTGGAGCAGGTCAATACCCTTATGATAACACGGGGCGTGATCGGGGTACGGATTCGTGACGCGAACAGAAATCTCCTGATGTTGAAAGGGGAAGAAAACGGCTATACCCTGCAGCACAGGATCACCCATTCAGGTGAGGAGATCGGCTCCATAGCAGTGATTTTTTCCAATGAGCCGGTGATAAAACATGTGCGCATTATCTTTTTGATGGGGGTGGTCATTGCCATGGTTGCCGCCCCCCTGGCTTCCGTGTTGATGTGGTTTGTAACTTCGTACCAGCTAAAGGATATCCTGGCTATTGCCGACCATGCACACCACATCGGCAACATTCACTCGGGAGACACCACTGTACCCGGTATGCAGCGGCAGGACGAGATTGGTCAGCTGGCGCGCGCCCTTGCTGAACGAAATGCTACTATCCTGAAGTCGCAGAAGCTGGAACAGCTCCTCTATTATGCCATCAACCAGTCCCATGACTCAGTGGTGATCACTGACGAGGATGCTCGTATCGAGTACGTTAATCCCGCCTTTACCAGGATCACCGGTTATTCATTTAAAGAAGCAGTGGGACTGAACCCCCGTATTCTACAGAGCGGCAGACATACGGCAAAGTTTTATCAGATCCTCTGGGAGACCCTGAGCCGTGGCGAGACCTGGAAGGGGCTGATTGTCAACAAGCGAAAAAATGGCGAGGAATATCAGGAGGAGGCAACCATTACTCCGGTCATGGACGAACAGGGCAACACCCATCACTATGTTGCCATGAAACGTGATGTCACCGCAGAGGTTGTCCTGGAGAGAAAACTGGATCGGGCTGAGAAGATGCATGCCATCGGCATGATGGCCGGGGGGGTGGCTCATGACCTCAATAATATCCTTTCAGGGATCATCGGATATCCAGAGCTGCTGCTCATGGATCTGCCTGCCGACAGTGAACTACGGCAGCCGCTCCAGGAAATCCATGACTCAGGTACCAGGGCAGCAGCAGTGGTGGCTGACCTGCTCACCGTTGCCAGGGGGGCGGCAGCTACCAGGGATATTCATGACATCAATGTGTTAAGTGAGCAGTATATGGTATCACCTGAGTGCAACGAGTTGAGAAGGATTCATCCTGCGATTACCTTTGAGCAGCAGTTAGCAGCAGAACAGTCTGCGGTTTCCTGTTCATCGATCCATATCATCAAGTCATTAATGAATCTGGTCACCAATGCTGCCGAGGCTGTCTCCGAGGCGGGTGTTGTGCTGATCTCCACAAGCAATCAGTATGTTGATGATGAAATGGCCTGGAGCAAGGATGTCAAGGAGGGGATGTATGCGGTTATCAGTGTCCGGGACAGTGGTGAGGGGATTGCGAACAAGGATTTGAAACATATCTTTGAACCGTTTTATACCCGGAAGACTATGGGCAGGAGCGGAACCGGTCTTGGACTTGCCGTGGTTTGGAATACAGTGCAGGATCATGGGGGATTTATTGAGGTGGAGAGCGATGTCACGGGTACCTGCTTTCAACTATTTTTCCCGCTCTCCGGTGAAGCAGTCGTTGTCCATCAGAAAAGGGAAGGGCTTGAAAATAGTGCTGGCAGGGACATCTCCATTCTCGTGGTGGATGATGAGCCGCAACTGCGTGATATAGCCTGTAAGATGCTCCATGCTGTCGGCTATATGGTTGATGCTGTCCCCAGTGGTGAACAGGCCATTGAATATGTCCAAGAGACCCGGGTTGACCTGCTGATCCTCGATATGCTGATGGATCCCGGTATGAACGGATATCAAACCTATGCGGAAATCCTGAAGCTCTATCCAGATCAGAAGGCAATTATTGCCAGCGGTTTTTCTAAAAGCTACGATGTCAAGGCGGCAATGAAACTTGGAGCTGATGCCTTTCTTAAAAAACCCTACTCCATGGCTGAGCTGAGTCGGGCGGTTGCCGGGGCGGTTAATAGTTGACGTTGTTTATCCATTCTAATTCTTCAGCAGAAAAACAAGTTATGTGTCACCTCTTTTTCTTCGATTCCCAAAAGTAAAATATGTATCATTATGGTGTGATATTGAAAAAATAGTGAATGCATATTAAAAGGTACTTTTAGAATAAATTGAAAACATGGCAGATTATTCAACATATACAAAAGCTGAACTGCTTAACATAATCGG
>DAOVTM010000272.1 GCA_030633145.1 Desulfobulbaceae bacterium | reverse complement strand
GATTGCGGCAATTTCCGGAGTCACCTTGGAGCCGGGCAGGTGACCGCCCATACCCGGCTTTGCGGCCTGACCAAATTTGATCTCTACAGCCTCGGCCTGCTGCATTGCCTTGGTATCCCGACTGAACAGAGCCGTCCCTATCTCATAGATCAACTTATCCCCATGTTCTCGTTCCTCGGGCAGCTGTCCACCTTCTCCAGAGCCGGTTGCTGTACCTGCCCGGGCTGCGCCAATAGCCAGAGCAATCTTGGCCTCCTTGGATAAGGCACCAAAGGACATGTGGGATACATAATAGGGAATATCCAGGGTTAAGGGCTGTTCAGCATCAGGGCCGAGAACAGTGGTCGTTGACACCGGCTGATCTTCATCAAGAGGGAAACGATGGAACTGGCTGCCGCGAAAGAGAATTGTCTCCAGACCGGGGAACGGTTTTCTGGTTCCCATGGGAGAAATCTCGCTCACCCCGGATTTTGCTATCTTATGGATGATAGAAAATTTTTCTTCCGACTCATACTCTTCCCGACTCCACTGGCTTAAATATTCATCAAGAGCTGGTGCCGTGTCGGCCTGGGGAGAGTCCTCCTCCTCAGGCGTAAGTTTGATAAATTTATCTTGACTGGCTGCGCAGATCGGGCATTTTGCCGGTGGGCTGGCACTATCCGTCTCATATTGGCAGATGCTGCAGCGATAGGTGGGTTGATGCATGGTTTACTCCAGTCGGGTTGCATGGGTATCAAAATTGATCTTTTTACATAGGATTAACAACAATATAGGTTACGCTGTTTCCTGAATATTGCGGCTGATACCAGACAGAACCGCATTGCTGGTAAGATATGCCACTGCTAATCACAGTGGTACATCCGGTGGCGGGCAGGGTGTTGACCATAGAGCCGACAATAGCCGCAGTTACTGCTACCGTTGCGCCCACGGCAACAGCTCTTCCAACAGGATGATAATACCCGCCACGTCGATGATTATTATTTACATTGACATTAACATTGGTGTTCCTGTTCCTGTTGACATTAACATTATTGTTCCTGTTATTGTTTCTGTTTACATTGGTATTTCTATTGCCACCGCGATGGACAGAGGAATGCCCCCCTCCTCTGCGCGCATCTGCCTGTTGTGGAATCAGAGACACCATCACCATTGCGCATAGCATCAATAAAAAAACCTTCAATCCTGCATCTTGTTTTATTATCATTGTTTTTTCTCCTGTTTGGCGGCCATTGCGGTCTGGAAGTTGATTTTTTGAGCACCTTCAGCCGGAGTAAAGGTGAAAATATCCTCTTGCAAGGTTGGAGCAGTATTCCAGTGCATAACAACAGAATACTGAGGCTGACTTGTTTGCTCCCTGGAAGTAATCACCATTTTGAGGGGTAAAGGGGTCTTGCCGGTTGGTATCCAGATCTGCCAGTCAATTTCAGCACCACTGATAGCATACTGAATGCAGTCAGTACCTTGAATGGTATCAACACCTACGATAAAGGCTTCATTCACATCTCTATCTGTATCATGTTGACTTCCCCACAGGAACAGATCACTGAGAGGCATTTCAATGTCGTATTTGTCTCTGGCTGCGACTATCACCTTGCCCACGGTTTCAGAGGTCGCAAAGGATGCGTAATACCCAAGTTCAGGTGTGGAGATGGTAAAGGTCTTGCCGTTGTAAAAAAACTCTTGATTAGAGTATCTGCTTGATGCTTTGGCCCATAAGGCGGAAGGCATATCTGCCTTAATATGTACTGATCTGCTCAACTGAATTTTTTGCCCATTTTCCAGCACTTCATCATAAGTGGCATCTGCCTCAATGGTAAACTTGTCTAATGAACGTAAATACCTGGACATCCCGTCCAGTGCCTTTAACACCTCTGCCGTGCCATTGGCAGCTGTATCCAAAGTTTTATTCTCCTGTACAGCAGTATAGGCTGGGCCGGAGCCAACCGGTATTCCGACTGCTAACAGCAAACAGGTCATCACGATTTTTTTCATTCTTTATTCCTTTTCCGTGGTTATTGGTTAAAATACAAGGTGAACATGTTCAGACTGTAACTGAGTATTCACGACTAGTAAAGAGAATCCATACTGCAACAGCATGAATTTAGACCTCGCTCCTGTCGCATCAGACGACAATGGTCAGGTAGAACACTTTTTTCTACGGTTTTCTACGGTACAGGAGATGACCCAGCCGTATAAACCGGAAAGCGGCTGCACATCGATTTGACCGTTTTTTTGACCTCTTCCAGCAGAGGCATGTTGTCCGGTGCAGACAAGACCTGATCGATCAGGTTTGCGATGACAGATACTTCTGACTCTCCCATCCCCCTGGCAGCCACGGCAGCGGTACCGATCCGAATACCACTGACCTGGCCCGGTGTTTCGGCATCCCTGGGGATTACATTGCGGTTGAGTACAATCCCTGCCTGTTCAAGGGCAGTCTCTGCCTTACTGCCGGAAATTGATTTTGCAGCAAGATCCACCACCACCTGGTGATTATCTGTTCCGCCGGTTATCAGCCGGTATCCTTTCTCGGTTAACTGTTCTGCCAGCAGCCGGGCATGTGCAATGGTTTTGTGCTGTAGCACTGCGTACTCAGGCTGTGTTGCCAGTTTGAAGATCAAGGCCTTGGCCGCAATAAGGTTGACCGCACTGGTTCCCTGGCTGCCGGGAAATATTGCCTTGTTGAGCTTTTTTTTATACTCTTCCCTGGCCAGTATCACCCCGCCCCGTCCGCCCATCATGGTCTTATAGGTAGTAAAGGTGACAAAGTCGCTGTATGGAACCGGGCTTGGAATTGCCCGTGCTGCAACAAGTCCCGCAATATGGGCCATGTCAACCAGCAAAAAGGCGGAAACCTCCCCGGCAATGGCAGCCATCTGCGCATAGTCGATCAGGCGCGGATACGAACTGGCTCCGGCCACGATCATTTTTGGATTGAACTGATGGGCCATCTGCCGTACCTGATCATAATCAATCTGGTGGCTCTGCGGATCAACGCTGTAATGGGCAAAGTTAAAACATGTGCTGGTAATTGATGCCTGATGCCCATGGGAGAGATGACCGCCATGGGGCAGGCTCATGGCCAGAATCCTATCTCCTGTTTTCAGCACACTGAAATAGACCGCAAGGTTGGCCGAGGTACCGCTATGGGGCTGCACATTGACATATTCAGCATTAAATAACCGCTTGCCACGCTCGATTGCCAGCTGTTCCACCTCATCCACATACTTACAACCGGCATGGAAGCGATGACCGGGATACCCCTCAATGGTCTTGCAGTTTAAGACCGAACCCATGACCTCAAGGATAGAGCGGGGACAGTGATTTTCTGCGGCAATGAGGTTGATGGTCTCTTCGATTCTCTGCTCTTCCTGCCCGACGAGCCGGGCAAGGGCAGGATCATCCTTGCTTAAATAGTGCATTTTTGTATTCCAAAAGAGAGGGAGAGTAGGTCAGCAGAGTTACAAGCTGATTGCATCGTCATCAAGTAAGTACAACGGATCTTCACTGAAGTCACTCATATTGCTTCTCCAAAATCAGTCTGCTGCTAAAAAAGTAACCTCAAAAGCCTTGCACGAACGATACTTCTGCAACCTGTTATTCATAGCAAACGCCTGGTTCATGTCATAGTGCTGGAAAATATCCAGGCCGCGATCAAGCAGGATCTTCCACCCGTTGTCCGTGACAATATGCCTGGCATGGATCGTGTTATTTTCATCATATTCAAATGAAAACTTGATTCCAGCAGCCCAGACGTTTTGCTGAATCTCCATTAAGAAATCTTTCTGTTTATCCCCTTTAAAGTCATCTTCCACCGTCAGAAGTTGAACCTCAACTTCATCATCATCAGGCTTTATTTTGGCGATGGTTTCCAGTAGCTCCATGAGGTTCCTTGCCTGATGGAACAGCCTGATATATGGATCGGTAATCGTAATCTTAGCAGCCCCTTTCAAATAAGGGCCAAATAGCTCATCAAAACTGATTCCCTTCTGATTTTCCTGGACAACAACATGTTTTTCTTTCAGTACATCCTCTTTTACAGGTTGCTCCTGCACGGACTCAGTGGCCGCAAATTCATCAGCATTAATCTCATCTTCTTCAACACCATCCTTGTAGTAGTGCTGTGGATACTCTTTCTCTTCTAACGTCTTTACTCGAAACAGTTCTTTTTTACCTTGTTGAGTATAACCAAAACGCACAGGTTCATAAGTTTGATCGATACGCATTAACTGATCTTTTACCCGCTTTCGCCCTTCAATGGCAAACTGCAGCATTTCTTCTATTTCTTGTTCCGTGGCTTCTTTATGGGGGAAAAGGATCTTCATAAGCCCGGAAAATGTTTTATTGATGGCATCAAGGTCTCTGGTTGATATATCGCTGAACAAATCAAAATGATCTGCATAGAGCTGCGAAAAATCATGATTACGAAGTGTCCTCAGAATCTCAGCAAGGTAATCAACCACAAATCCATAGCCTTCTGAAAACATCTCTCCACGGATAATATTCACTTCCCAGCCAGGGATATAAAAATGAAGCCGATCCAAAAATGCTGAATCGTGATAGGCATCGGGCAATTCGTCAAAAAGGTCAGTATGTTTAAGCATATAGGGAAGGGTATGCTGGGTGTTACCGACAAATACCATTGAAGCCTCTGCACCCAATGTCTCGATACCACGAGAAAACGACTTGTTGGCCATGTAGTTCTTCATAATGTCAACAAGGGACTTGTTGGGGCGTTTTTGCTTCCCGGCAAACTCATCAAAGGCAACTGCATCCCAATAGCCAACCAGACCAAGCTTGCCTGTGTTGTTATTCACAAAAAGCTTAGGGACTGTTACCTCTCCGCCGGAAATCAGAATGCCATGAGGTGAGAATTCAGAATAAATATGTGATTTACCCGTACCCTTAGGGCCAAGCTCAATGACATTATAGTTTCTTTCACAAAATGGGATCAGGCGAACAAGCTGCAGTAACTTAGTGCGCCTGCCAAACATCTCAGGATTAAAACCAATGCTCTGCATGAGGAGGTCAATCCACTCATCAGTTGTAAACTTCTTCCTGGCCTTAATATAGCCATCATAATCAAAGTGGGATAACTGGATAGGCTTAATGGAGCTGAGAATCCAGGGAGATGCGTTAGGATCATCCAAAAACTCATACTCAATATCAGCAATACACCACACCCCGCTGACAAGTAGTTTTGGATGTTTTTTGACGGTGTTTGAATCAACCAGGATCTTTTTAACACCCAGGTTGGAGAAAGCTGCCTCATACACCCCAGCCTTATCATTCAGGGCAACGCTAATCTTGTCGATAACCTTGTGACGACCCTTTTCTTTGATGATCGATTTAACAAGCCCTGCCTCATTGCGATGAACATAATGTTTGCGCAGGATCTCCTTAACCGTATCAATGCCGCTTTTTATGCTCTCTTCGTCAGATGTGGCACAATACTGGCCAAGCAGGTATTCAAGAACGTATGAAGGGACAATGGCATTCCCTTTGACGATTTTTACTAAATCTTTTCGTACTACCAGACCTGGGAAGTGTTTGTTTATTTTGTTATTTAATTCATCAGTCATGGTAAAAATCGTAGTTATCAATTATCAGTGTTCAGTTTAACGTATTTTGGATGCTCAAGCACCCTGCTCTGGAGCGGTATAACACGGTAATGGTGCGCACAGCGCACCCTACGCCTCTGTTTCAATGATGTTTTAACAGTCTTCGTTTACCTGTAGGGTGCG
>DAOVTM010000203.1 GCA_030633145.1 Desulfobulbaceae bacterium | reverse complement strand
GGGGTTTTTCCTGCAAGGAGACCAAGCATTCCCCTGCCGGTACCATTACCGACAACTTTAATTTCTACGCCGGTGGCAGCTGCAAGAGCCTTGGCACCGGGTTCGAGGAACCGTTTCTGACAGGTGGTGGAACCCCAAATCTGCAAAGTTTCAGCCGAGGCAATACTAACGGCAAACAAACTACAAACCAATAACAACATGGTAGTCGATAGCTTTTTCATCAAATCCTCCTTACTAATTTATATGGTTAATAATTTTCACATCTATTGACTCCGGCTAGCATAGCACCACTCAAAGGGTGCTTAGGGAGATAAAAATAGGGAGATGAAAAAAAAATAAGCGTCCAAAATCACGTCGGATTTTCGTTTGTTTTCAAGGTGGGAATGAACGCTTAGCAGAGCCATGTAACCATTGCCACAACGCAGAAAACGGACAGATAAGCGCAGACTCCAAAAAGACAAGCAAGGCCGAGCTATTACAGCTCGACCTTCCCATGCACAAGTCTACTCACCACTGTGCTTGGGTCGCTCCTTAGAGTTGCCCTATCCCCACAGGTGAGTATTTGTACTATAGTAGAAATGGATATATTTGCAAAGGAAACTAGCAGGAAACAAGCAGCATAAATATCAAAATTAAACAGGTAATTTATTGCGTAAACGTATCCTCTTTACAATGTATGGTTAATCGGGCAACCGGGTAGGGTGCATTTCATGCACCATGACCATATTCGTATCAACACGAACCGTGATATTTACCCGCTGGGGTATGGTTCAAACCGTTTTTCGGTGCGTGAAACGCACCCTACGGCTTACCTGCATAGCTTGAAACAACAGTATGTTTTCCATAAAATTTAACAAGGATACTCGTAAACATACTTTGAATGCGTGCTGATTATTGGACATTTTTTAGAAGCAATAGAGCTGTTTTGAGTTGTGAGTCTTGAGAGAACGCCGCACTAACCCTCATTCCGCCCCCCTCACAACTCATTACTCAGGCCGACCATTGTCCAATTATGAGCGATTATACTGAAAACACGTAAATTTTCAAATTCCTCTCGTCTGTTTTTTCGAGGTCTGGACAATAGAATCCACCATACTTTTTCGTGACCCCTTACTTATACATACAAAAAGAGTAAGATTGAATAATTTATTCTCCCGACCGGGAGAGCAAAAATCATCAACCGCAGGAGTCGGCATCGTTTGGATCATAGGTATCGTTTGCGTTGCGATAGAGATAGTCATTGAGTATCAATAATTCATTTGCGCTCAAAACATCCCAGGAACCATCCTTGGCGCAAGCCTTTCTCTTTTTGCTGAACACCTTATTCCACCCCTCAGAAGACATTATTTCTGGATGAATAAAGGGTACCCCTTTGTCATTTCCTTTAAAGTGGCAACCCTGGCAGACCTTTTTAAATGTCCTTGCCCCCTGTCCCCAGTGGTCACTGGGCCAATCATACTCTCCTTTGTCTATAAATCTGCACATTTGAGATCCTTCATCATAGCGCTTTCCCGGTCTGGCATGAACCGTTCCCAATGTCCAGACAAGGGCCAGCAAACCAGCCAGAAGAATAACCGTTGTTTGGCGAGCAGATAATTTTTGCATGGGTACTACCTCCTGTTGAATTAAAAAGTACATCTGTTACTTTTTCATCATTAAATTTTTCAGCATTATGGTATTATAAAGTAACCTATCCATTATAAACAGTGTCGTTTACGACATAAAACAGGTCGATATCGTCATGCAAAAAAAACTTTTCCGCCAATACAGTGTTGCTGTTCTTGCGGTAGAAGATGCCACTGCCGCCACTATTATCGGTCCCCAGGATGTCTTTTCTATGACAGGGGTTCTCTACGAGATGTCACAGGGCAAGGAGCCAACCCCATATTTTAATGTTCAGATTGTGACTGAAAACGGAAAACCGGTTCGCTGTTATAATAATCTGTTGATTACCCCGCACTGCTCCATCAGCGAATGTAAGCCGGATGTCATCATCATTCCCGGTATCTTAAATCTTGACGCAACCATTAAACGTAATCAACAGGTGATTCAATGGTTGCAAGAGCAGTTTGCACGGGATTGTATTCTGCTGGCTATCTGTTCCGGCTCCATCCTGTTGTCGGAAACCGGCTTGCTGGACGGCAAGGTTGCCACCACCCACTGGGCAATGGAGAACCAGTTTCGCAAGAGATACCCGCAGGTGTTACTCAAGCCTTATGAGCTGATCACCGAGGCAAAAGGACTCATCTGTTCGGGCGGGTTTAACTCCTATCTGAATGTATCTATTTACCTGATAGAGAAGCTCCTTGGCTCGGAAGTTGCCGTGCAATGCTCAAAGATCTTTCTCAGTGATTTTGACCGTCATTCCCAGGCTCCCTATTCAATTTTCAACGGACTAAGGGATCATGGAAATGAAAAAATTCATCGTATCCAGGATATTCTTGAAAACCAGTATGGCGAAAATATTGATTTTGATACACTGGCCAGAAAGCACGGCATGGGAAGGCGTACCCTGGAACGGCATTTCAAGAAGACCACAGGTGAAACCCTGCTCAGCTATCTGCAACGGGTACGGGTGGAACAAGCCAAGCAGCGACTGGAGAGTGGCACTGCCAGTTTTGATGAGATCAGCTATCAGGTAGGCTATCAGGATAACAGCTTTTTTCGCAAACTGTTTATCAAATATACCACCCTGCGACCAGGAGAATATAGAGCGGGTTTTTCTCGTGTCGGACAACAGGGAATGGTACAACTGGTATGAAAAAACGATCCTGGTACAGCCGGATAGGCGTTGGTTTCCGGGGCATCCTGTTTGGCCTTTTCCTGATTACTGCTGCCGGTTACCTGCTGTTCTGGACTGAGGGGCGTTCAGCTCGAAAATATTTAACCTTAAAAGAAGGGGCTGGCGCAGTTATTCTGCTTGCGGCTGATGATACTGACACCGCAGGCAAAGAGGGACAGCTGGTGCATATCTCAGGGCTGGCTGATACCGAACAGATCCTGACCGACCCGAAATTTGCAATATCAATACGAGCCCTCAAGCTGCGCCGTTCGGTCACCGTCTATCAGTGGGAGGAAACAACCCATCAGCACGACAATGAGGATGATACCTACAGCTATGCCAGGGTATGGTCTGTATCGGTCATCGACTCCAGTGCATTTGAGTACAAAAATGGCCATTCCAACAGTCTGGAAAAGATGGCTTTCAGAACCAGAGATGCCACAGCTATGAATATCAGTGTTGGTAATTTCAGACTTTATTATGTACAGAAGAATAAACTCGATACCTATCAACCGTTTGTGCTGCCTGAAAATCATCAACTTCCTGTAACTCTGGAGAACAAAGTGCGAAGAAAGGGCAATGACCTCTATCTCAGCACCAATCCCGATACGCCGAAAATTGGTGATCTACGGATTCGTTTCTCGGTTATATATCCCATGAATGTTTCGATTATTGCGGCTCTGAAAGGCTCCTCATTCCGTCCCTACCATACCGTGAGCGGCGGTACCATTGATATGCTGCAACCGGGTATCATGGATGCCAATGGTATGATTGACAAGGAGGAGAAATACCACCGTATTGTTTCCTGGGTGGTGCGCAGTATTGCTTTTTTGTTTATATACCTTGGACTGCACACTATTCTTGTACCATTGTCAGTGCTTGGTGGTACTGTACCGCTGATTGGCAGGATGGTCGGTGCTGGAATCAGGATCCTTGCCGTTCTCCTGACCGCTGTCCTCTCCATGGGCATCACCGGCATTGCCTGGCTGATGTATCGGCCTCTGGTTGGTCAAACCCTGTTGGCTGCTGGTGCTGGTGTACTATGGCTGGCAGTGAACCGTTTACGGCGGATAACCCTGTCAGATTAATGGTCTCAACTCTTCTGATCTCCAATTTTTAAATAAACGCAACAATTATGCCCACATTTAACAAAGCAATACATACGAAAACCGACCCAAGGCAGCATGGCATGAAATCATGGCTGATTCTCCTTACTTCGATGATGCTTATTACCGGCTTCTCGATCCAGGAGGTCAGATGTGAACCGGTCAGCCTGCCCATGAGCATCGACATGACCCTACTCCGTTCCCTGATAGTACAACAGGCATATACCGGTCAGGGAGAGTCGGCACGGGTGATGGATGGGGGTGACGGCTGCAATCTGGTTGTCCTGTCTGCACCGCAGGTTCAGGAAGTGGAGGGGCAGCTTCGCTTTCAAACAACAATGCGTGTACAACTTGGAACACCGATTGGAAAAAAATGTTTTGCCCCGCTTTCCTGGCAGGGAATTGTGGTATTATGGCAGCGTCCCCGTATCAATGAGCAGTGGCAGCTTTCCTTTGCCACCGACCGTTCCCTGTTGCTTGACCGCAACGGCAGAACGGCTACCCTGGCTGATTTTGCCTGGAATCAGGTACAGGGGTATGTCCATAGTTACCTGCAACGGATCACCATTGATCTCAGACCGTCAGTGCATAATGTAAAAGACTTTTTGTTGCCGTTGTTTGATGTTGAACACCAGGGGGTTGGTAAACGCTTTCTCGCAAGTATGCGTCCGCAGCAGCCGGTTATGAGCACAAACGAAGTACGGATTAATATTCGTGCCGAGCTTGAGACGGACAGGCAGCAACAAGGGGATTTCCCTGTTATTACCGCAAGTCCCGAGGAACTTGCCAGGGTTATGGAGCTGTGGCAGACTTGGGATGCCTTTCTCGTCCATCTGATTATTCAGTGTTCAGGTCAGTCCTTGAACGAATCCGACCGCCATACCCTGATGGAGGTTTTGCTGGCAGTCCGGTATGCCTTTGAAGGTGCCTTAAACAGCAACCAGTTGAGCAACGAGTTTATCCGCAAACAGTTTCTCTGGAGCTGGCAGTATCTGGAACCTGTTTTTCACCGCCACCTTCTCAACGCTCCATCTGGAAATTTTCTTGGCTCTCTCTCTTTCTTTACGGCTGTGGATGCCCTGGCAACCCTGGATCGAATCGGGCCGTCCCTGGGGCTTGAGATCAGCCGGGAAGGGTTTCATCGCCTTGCCAGACTGATTAGTTCCAGCCCTGATGACTACTTACAGCTACCGCCCGGAGTAAACATCCCGTTGCGGAAAGTTTTCGGCCTGGGTGATCCTCTGGAGGAGTTGCTGCCAAGACAGGAGGAGGGCGAGCCAACGTCCGGGTATCGCTCCCCTGTTGACTGGAAAATATGGCAGCTGTTTTCGCCCTGCTCCACTGCCTGGGCCGGAGAATTTAAACCACCCGGTTTCAAGGAAATTCGCAGTTGGACATCGGCAGGCACACCGTCGGAAGTGTTGCTGGAAAAAGTTCGCACGGTTCTCCTCCAGGCAATGATGGGGCAGCAGGACAGCCTGCAATCAATAAACGGAAACAGGGTCTGGTTTCAGCAGATGATCATGACCACGGCCTGGCAGGAGAGTTGTTTTCGCCAGTTTCATGTACGAAAAAAGAAGCTGACCTACCTCCTTTCCTATAATCAGAGTTCAGTCGGTGTCATGCAGATCAACGAACGAATCTGGCGTGGTATTTATAACAGGGAGCAACTGCGCTGGGATATCCGCTATAATGCCCAGGCCGGGGCAGAGATCCTTACCCTCTATCTCAAGCAGTATATCAACCGAGAAAAAAAGGTGGACACCTTGTCTTCTGCGTCCAACAAACGTTTTCTTGCAGTCTGGTTGTATTCCCTCTACAATGGCGGCCCTGCCCAGTTGAAAAAACTGCCGAAACGGTATCAAACACAACAGCTCTATAAGAGTGAGATCCTTTTTCTTGCCAAATATGACCAGGTACTGGGAGGGGACTGGATGAGTCTGGTGAAATGTCTATGAAAAACGGAATAGCTGTGAGGAGACGACAGTGCTTCGCTGTTACGCTCTATCAGCTATATTTTAATTCGTCCAGAGGGCGATATATTTAAGGAGAAAAATGATGAATATTGATCAAGAAAAACTTGCAGGAATTAAGGCTAAGATTGAACAGATTCGTGACGAGGTCGCCCTCAAGGCTCATCTCGGTAAAGCCGAGACTACCGATGAGCTGAAAAAACTCGATAAAAAATGGCAGAATTTCAAGAGCCAGCTAAAACCGTTTACCGACGAATTGGAAGAAACCGCCGACAACGCCGGGTCAGCTCTCGGGATGGCTGCGGAAGAACTCAAGGCCGGGTATGAGCGTATCCGTAAGCTGCTGTAATTTTTATCGGGCAGGCCATCAAATTGCTTTATAGTGTTAAAACGTGGTTTCTAACTCGCCCGCCAATGGACTGGTTGCCAACTTTGAATGTGGATAGATGTTTGGGTTAAACTCGAAAAATCGCACGTTCTCGCAGTCGACGTTGAACGCATTGTTCTCTTTAAATTTCACTTAGAACTTGGCATCCTTCATTTCAGGCGTAAAGTCGTTGCCGCTTTTGGTAATAGATTGCTCTCACAATGTTCCTGGTTCCCAGGTAAGCGAAAAGTGTCAACTGGCAAATGAAGGATGCCTAGAACTTGTAACTTTTCAACAGAGTCGATCACTAGTTTTTTTCCACTGGTTCCCATGCTCCTGCGTGGGAACCTTGTTTGCCGCTCCAGCGGCAGTACAGGACAGACGGAGTCTGCCATAAGATTTAAACAGGATACACTTAAATCATAAAGCTAAAAATGGATCATAACTAACTGCAAATTCAGACAAAAACATGTTTGTCATTATTGATAACCAGCAGGGAATCAACAATATTTAGACGGTTTATTCCCTCAAAATCATTGCCGTAAACCAATGTCACCGAGAAAATACTTTTCATGAAGTTCCAGCAACCGTTTCCCCTTAATATCATAACGCTGCACCTTAATGAAGTGCATAGGTGGAACAGATATGGGAGAGATAATTTTGAACGGTATCGACACCAAGAGACATGCGTTGTGACTTCAGATAATCTGCCATCTTTTTGGCGGAAAAAATATTGCCGATATTATCAAAGGCATATTTGGTTATTGATTCCAACAAGCCAATGTTGCGAACCTTATGTCATTAATGACCTTCACCACAGGGCTGTCAAGGTATTTGACGATCTTGTTTATGTAAGTACTAATGCAAAATTAATCTAACATTGTTCCACTGGTTCCTACGCTCCAGCGTAGGAACCGTGATATACCGCTCCAGCGGTTGCAACAGGACGCAGGAGCGTCCAAAATCCGTTCCCACAGACGGAGTCTCGCAGGC
>DAOVTM010000176.1 GCA_030633145.1 Desulfobulbaceae bacterium | reverse complement strand
CCGCTGGATCAGAAGAAAGAAAAGGCCCGCAAACGACTGGCAAAGGATAACCAATTGCGGACTGCCCTGTTTACCCTGAAAAATCTTCATACCCAAGATGAGCAGTGAGCTGTGAATTCAGAATATGTGAATTCAGAACTCCTTTTGCGCCCCCGGATGCGCCCTGTCATACACCTTGGTCAGATGATCCATATTAAGGTGCGTATATTTCTGGGTCGTTGACAGGCTCACATGCCCGAGCAGTTCCTGTACCGTGCGCATATCCAGCCCCATTTCCAACAGATGGGTAGCAAAGGAATGACGCAGGGCATGCGGGGTCACCTTGGTCGTTATCCCGGCTCGCAGCCCATAAGCCGCAACCATTCGTTCCACAGAGCGGCTGGTCAGCCGGGTACCGCGATTATTTAAAAACAGTGGTTCCCGTTCCGGTGGATGTCCCCGCTCAATCCGGGCAACAATCAACTGATCCCGCTGGGGAAACCAGTTCTGCAGACAGTCCGCAGCCGCATTACCAAAGGGGACTATCCGCTCCTTGCGCCCCTTGCCTCTTACCCTGACCATTCCGCTTGCGAAATCCACATCATCCATATTGCGGGAAACCAGCTCAGATACCCGCATTCCGGTGGAATAGATAAACTCCATGATTGCCCGGTCTCGAAGCTGAAAGGTGTCTTGGGGGCTTGGCTCTTCCAGCAGGGAAAACATCTCGTCAACGGTGAGAAAGACCGGAATATGATGTGGTATTTTGGGCCCGGCCAGACCGGATAAGGGGTCAGCTTCAATCTCTCCCTCTTTGATACAGAAGCGGAAAAAAGTTCGCAGGGCTGACATCTTCCTGGCCACAGAGCTTGCCGCATTGGTGCTGTACAGGGTTGCAAGAAATGTCTGGATTTGAACCGGGGTAATTGCCGCCAGCGTGACATCCTCATCCAGGGTGCTGAAAAACTCAGTCACATCACGAACATATCCATCTATAGTATGTTCAGAATAGCCCCGTTCAACCCGCAGCCAGTTAATAAAAGCGTCTAAATAACAGGTATTCATAAATCAAATGTTGAAAGGCAATGCTATTAAGTTTAGTATGCAGAGTTTATCGCAAATAAATTGATATTCGTCATATAATTGGTTAATGGGTGCATACCCTGGTAGGGTGTGCTGTGCGCACCAAAAAAAAAGTTGCACAGAATTTCATATAAGATAATTCGGAAAAAGACAATGGCAAAAAAAACATTTGAAACCAGTCTCTCCAAACTGGAACAGATTACCGCTGATCTGGAACAGGGTGAACTTGGCCTGGACAAAAGCCTGAAAAAATTTGCAGAGGGTATTCAGCTGGTGGAGTTCTGCAATGAAAGGCTGGAAGATGCCCGCAATCAGGTAGAGCTGCTCATTGAGAAAAACGGCCAGTTGACTTCCGTACCTTTTTCGGAAGATACTGCTGAAACTGTAGCAGACTGATAAAAAAACAAATCCGCAAAAATTTGCGTAAAGGATAGCCAAAATGGTCATGCCCAACTCACAACATAACGGGACAACCAGTCTGCTGGATGCCATAGACTCACCCGAAGACCTGCGCAGGCTTGACCTCAAGGCCCTGAAAAAATTGGCTGGTCAGCTCAGAGAAAAGATAATCACCACCCTCTCCGAGACCGGAGGACATCTTGCCCCCAGCCTGGGGGTGGTTGAGCTTACCATAGCCATCCATTATGTGTTCCAGACCCCCAAGGATAAACTTGTCTGGGATGTCGGCCACCAGAGTTATGCCCATAAGCTGCTCACCGGTCGAAGGGACAGCTTCCATACTCTACGCCAGTACCAGGGGATCAGCGGCTTTCCCAAGCGGGCAGAAAGTGAATACGACGTGGTGGAAACCGGACACAGTTCCACCTCCATCTCCTACAGCCTGGGTCTGGCTGCTGCCAGGGAGCTGCAGGATATTGACAACAAGGTAATCGCCGTCATCGGCGACGGCTCCATGACTGCGGGACTGGCCTTTGAGGGGTTAAATAATGCTGGCGACCTGGACAAAAACCTCATTGTTATCCTCAATGATAACGAGATGTCCATCTCCCCCAACGTGGGTGCCATGTCCAGTTTTCTGAGCAGAAAACTGACTTCAAAAACCATCCGCAGTCTCAGGGATCACGTTGAAGAACGGCTGAAATCTCTCTCCTCAGTGGGTGAAAACATCCTCAGCGTTCTGCGTAAATCCGAGGAATCCATCAAGGGATTTTTTACCCCTGGTATGCTTTTTGAAGCCTTGAAATTCAGCTATGTCGGCCCTATTCCCGGACATGATCTGGGCGACCTGATTGAGACTCTGCAAAACGTGCGGGATAACAGTCACGGCCCGGTTCTGATCCATGTCCTGACCACCAAGGGCAAGGGATACCTGCCAGCGGAAACCAATCCGGGTAACTATCACGGAGTTGGCCCTTTTTCCCTGGAAACAGGCAAGACCGCCCCTTCAAGCGGTTCCATCTCATATACCGAAGTGTTTGGCAACACCATCTCTGCCCTGGCGAGAAAGGATAAACGAATAACAGCAATTACTGCTGCCATGCCCGCCGGTACCGGGTTGCTTGATTTTGCCGAAGAGTTCCCGGATCGATTCTTTGACGTGGGCATTGCCGAGCAGCACGCAGTCACCTTTGCCGCTGGCCTTGCCATGAGTAATATGCGTCCGGTGGTTGCAGTGTATTCAACCTTTATGCAGCGGGCTCTGGATCAGGTCATCCACGATGTCTGTCTTCCCAACCTGCCAGTTACCTTTGCCCTGGATCGTGGCGGAGTGGTAGGCGATGACGGTCCCACCCACCACGGGGTCTTTGATCTCTCCATGCTCCGCTTTATTCCCAACCTGAACGTGATGGCTCCAAAGGATGAGAACGAGTTGCAGCAGATGCTCTTTACCTCCATCAACGGCAACGCACCCTGCGCAATCAGGTACCCCAGAGGCAGCGGTGAAAATGTTACCATGGATAAGGAGTTCAAGACCCTGCCCCTGGGCCGGGGTGAGCTGCTCCGTTCAGGTGAAGATGTCCTGTTGCTGCCCATCGGCAACCGGGTCTATCCCGCCCTGGAGGCTGCGGACGGGCTGGCCAAACTGGGCATTGCGGCTGCGGTTATCAATCCCCGCTTTATCAAGCCCCTGGACAACGAGCTGATTGGTGACTGGGCCGCTACCTGCGGCCGGGTGGTCACCGTGGAAGATAATGTAAAAAAGGGCGGATTCGGCAGCGCAATCATCCAGATGCTCCACGAACTGCACCTCATCCTGCCCGTACGCACCCTGGGCTACGGTAACAAGTTCATTGATCAGGCCCCCCAGGAAAGACTGTGGAGGAATGCGGGTATTGATGCCGCTGGTATTATCCAGGGAACCCTGGAGGTGATGAAGCAGCATAGATCCGTTGGCGGCATTTAAACGGAGTTAAGTACTAATGCACAATTAATCTAACATTTCCCCACTGGTTCCCATGCTCCTGCGTGGGAACCGTGATATGCCGCTCCAGCGGTTGCAACATGACAGACGGAGTCTCGCAGGCTCGCTTACTTGGAGCGTAGGAACGAGGAAACGGGTAAATGCTGTCTATTGTAAAATGTTAGATTATTTATGTTCACCTACTTATGTAATTTTTTTTTGGTATCATTTTTTTGGTATCAAAAAATATGACCCAGAAATGAGGTGAAAAAATGAACTGGCAGGAAGTATGCGAACATCCGGCACTCGTGGATTTACCCTTTAAAATAGAACTTGATGAAGAGGGAAGAATAACGATGTCACCTGTCAAGGTAGTTCATTCTGCATTGCAGGGAGAAATTGAATATCTGTTACGTTCCCTGCTTGATGCTGGAAAAACCCTGCCGGAATGTGCCATTGCGACACCTAAAGGAACTAAGGTTGCCGATGTTGTTTGGGCTTCTGATGCAATTTTTGCACAGATAAAAGATGAAATAGAGTGTTCCATTGCCCCGGAAATCTGTATTGAAGTCCTTTCTGCCAGTAACTCTGGTAAAGAGATGGAGATAAAACGTACACTCTATTTTGCACAGGGTGCAAAAGAATGTTGGATGTGCAACGAAGATGGCAGTTTGCAATTTTTTAATGAACAGGGACAAATTGTTCACTCTTTGCTGGTTCCCGGTTTTCCTGATGTTCTCAAATTATAACTGATAATGGGGACGCTAAAGAACAGGCCAGAAATAGATAGTGCAAATAACTCCGCAATACTGTAGTGTTTACCCCTGCTGATAGCAGACATATACCCATTTCTTTCCCATTTTTCCTTCGGAGGATTCCATGGCTGATTTTCTCTTTGTACTTCGCAGTGACAACAATGAAAAGGCGACCCGATGTTTTCAATTTGCCAAGATTGCCCATTCCAAGGGGCATGGAGTCAATATCTTTCTCATTGACGACGGGGTAAACTGGTGCCTCAAAGATACGGATGGTTCCCTGAAAACCATTACCGGCGACTGTCCGGCAGATTACCTGCCCTATCTGGTGGACAACAAAGTTCCAGTGGGGGTCTGTACTCCCTGCGCAAAAAACCGCAGCATGGACGAGGCTGATTTCCATCCCAACATGAAACTGGATGGCGGGCCTCACCTCATTGACATGGCTGCTGAGGGTAAGGTTTTCAACTTCTGATTATATACAGTTTTAGACACAACCATGTATATCACAAGAAGAATTGACTGGTATTCTATAGAAAGCCGTCAGGATGAGTAACCGGGATCTGGAAAATGATGTTGCCATACTCGGCCTTGGCAACTCCATCCTCACAGATGAGGGAATCGGCATCCACCTGCTTGAGTTTCTCTCAGAAAAATATCATTTTTCCCCTTCTATTGACTTCATCAATGGCGGTACCGCAGGCATAGATCTGACCTATCTGCTACAGGGATATTCCACCCTCATTATCCTTGATGCCGTTATCTGTAGCCCGTCCCAACCTGGAAAAATCCACAGGGTTGAGCAAGACCGGTTGCTCAACCATCAGGGTGGAGGAAGAATATCCCCCCACCACCTCGGTCTCCATGACCTGTTGGCCCTGGCCGAGTTCATGGGAACGGTGCCAGATACTATTCACTTGATCGGGATAGAACCATTTTACCTGGACTGGGGGCTGCATCTTTCACCGCAGATGCAGGCATTAGTACCGAAACTTGAACACCATATTATTGATTTATTACAGTGTCATGGCGTTACCAGCACCTGAGTGTCATTTCCCCATACCGCCTCTGTCCAGTCAGGAAAGATGAAGAAATAATTGTATTTAAAGCAACAGTCTAGTTTTTTCACGTCCGGCCTTGACTTAATCCCAGGAAAGCCAGTAGTATAGTATATAACAATGATTTACTACAGTGAATAATATTTACAGCCAACATCTTAGCAGGTAAGTCTCTAACTATGCCCGACACAATTCGACACGATGAAATCTATCTTTTCCGAAAAAGAGATATCCACAGCGGCAGGATGGGTGTTTTTTGGAAAATATTCAGAAGTGAAAAGCTGACTGGCCGCATCGTCATGGATGGGTTGCAGTGGAGCGGGGTACTGAAGATCGTATCCGGAAAACTGGCTGAAAACGGCCTGGCTCTTTACACAAATGACACCAGGGTCACCGGCATCACTGCCTTGGAACAGCTCAAAGAAAAATGGAAGAATGAGACCGGAATTAGTTTCTCGGTTATCGTCTCCTTGAAAAATTGATTGTTCTAATGTGGACTCCACAAGGCGGGACAAGCCGTAATTTCAGATAGATAACTCTTGTCGTCCTCTGGTTCCCACAGACGGAGTCTCGCAGGCTCGCTTACCTGGAGCGTGGGAACCAGTGGGAAAATGTTAGATTAATTGTGCATTAGTACTTACTTGCCTTGAAGCCTTTCAAATATACCTCTTGCATGACAATGCACACCAGTGTACAATAATTTACAATACTGTACAGGTATGTTGTAAATATTATTAAGAGGGTAAATGCTATGACGACAGTCAGTTTCACTGAATTTAGAAAAAATGCTTCAGCTCTGTTCTCCTCTGTAGAAGCAGGGGAAACGATTTATGTTAAACGTCATGGAAAGAAAATAGCTAAAATATTACCATTTCATACTGAAAACAAAAAACTGCCTTCATGGAAGAAAAAAAGACTTAAATTAACTGTCCAGGGCGAAGATATATCAAAAATTATAATAGAAGAACGAGAAAAATCATAATGAATATATTCTTTGACTCATCGTCATTTATCAAAAAATTTATAGCAGAACAAGGCAGTACGGAAGTGGATGAATATTGTCAACAGGCATCAATGCTTGGATTAAGTATTATTTGCCTGCCGGAAATGATGTCAGCACTCAACAGGAAAGTAAGAGAAAGAAATTTATCAGCAGAAAAATACTCTATAATTAAAGAACAAATTACAGCAGATATTGAAGATATACAAATTGTTAACCTTGTGCCTGAAGTAATTGAACGTACATTAACTTTACTGGAAAAAAACATGCTCCGTTCTTTGGATGCTTTGCATATATCCTGTGCAGTATCATGGAATGCGGAATTATTTATATCATCTGACAAACGTCAAATTAAAGCCGCTGAGAATGCGGGATTACGGGTACATTATATATGATTAGCAAAGATTCCGTGCGGTCTATGATCCATTTTCCACGCCGGTGTATCACTGTAGGGTAGAAATTTTTTTTTAGCTGAACGTTAAGTCCTTTTTCGATGATGACATCGAGAAAGGAGTATTGTTGTTCATGGTGTATATTTTAGAATAGAAATGAAATTGCAGATCATCATGCTTCGAGCAATAAGACTTCGACATCGAACGTCGAATGAATAAAATGCGACAGTACTCCTGAAAACAATGCTATTTCATAATGTCACCTATTTTTTTCGACAGGAGAGATGTGTTTTTGTTCAAAATTCGACGTTCGATGTCGAAGTCTTCGCTTATCTGGATGTTCGATGTTCGATGTTCGATGTTCATTTTTTTTACTATCTCACGTTTTTGTATTGCACCCGTTAGAAAAGAACCGTACCCAAAACAGTTGACATCTTCGAGGTGGCAACTACTTTTGGTGCGTAAAACGCACCCTGCGGGAGTTCGTGTTTACAATGACGTAGGGTGCATTTTATGCACCGCAGCACAATGTAGCTTGATGAAAAAATTACTCTACAGGATTATGACATGAAAGAAATAGAAATATATCAACAATACAAATACATATCAGCTGCCTGGGATGCCTTACCCCATGGAATTTATATCGCAGATAAAGAGTATAATATTCAATTTGCCAACTCTATTATCAAGTCAACATTTGGCTCTATTGGCGACAAGAAATGCTACCAGTATTTCCATCAAAGAACGGAAGTGTGTCCGTGGTGCAAAGGCGAGGAAGTCTTCTCAGGTAAATCCGTACGCTGGGAGTGGTATTCCGAGAAAAATGACACTTATTATGACCTGTATGACATGCCCATCCAAAACCCGGATGGCACTACGTCCAAGTTTGAAATTTTCATAGATATCACCAAGCTGAAAAAAGCAGAAAAAACAGAGGATGCAGAACGGGAACGGCTTGCCGTAACTTTACGCTCCATCGGTGATGGTGTCATTACCACAGATTTAGAGGGCAAGATCGTTGTAATCAATAAAGTTACCGAAAAATTAACAGGCTGTACTCAGCAGGATGCGGTTGGCAGGCCAATTGAAGAAGTTTTTCATATTATCAATGAAGTCACTGGAAAAATCTGTGAAAATCCAGTGGAGAAAGTTCTTAAAAGCGGTCAAATTGTTACTGTTGCCAACCATACTGCTCTTATTGCAAAAGACGGCACTCAATATAGTATAGAAGACAGCGGAGCGCCAATATTTGATAAGGACAGTAAAATTGTTGGTACAGTCCTTGTCTATCGTGATGTTACCAGGGAACGTAAAACTGAAAAGGAGTTATTAAAAGCTAAAAAGCTTGAATCATTAGGAGTTCTTGCTGGAGGAATTGCCCATGATTTTAATAATATACTTGCAGCCATACTTGGCAATATTGAACTTGCACAAATATATACTCAGGTTTTCGAAAAATAGTTCTTGACAGAATTTACGTATTATCTCACAAAATGAAAAACAATCATTTCTCAACATGGACTGAGACAATTCACTGTTAATTCAGCAAGATAGATTGATATTTTTGTTTTTTACT
>DAOVTM010000363.1 GCA_030633145.1 Desulfobulbaceae bacterium | reverse complement strand
TTCTGCACCGGCAGCAACCGTTCAATCAACGCCGGAGCATCTTTCAAAGAAAATGGAATGACACCTTTACTCATTTTGAATCCTTACCTTGGGCAAACGTAAATAAATCATTTTGCTGTGGTCGAGGGTGTGGACGGCGTTTTTTTCCGGCTGTCGGTTTCTCCCCATCGGAAAGGGCATGAAACAGAGCACGCCGCCAACCACGGTTCTTGTCTTCCGGTAAACCGGCCTCAGCTACGGTCATGGCAAAGAGCCACCAGCGTTCCTCGGGGCGCAGGGCTGCCCATTTACTGCAAATAACTGGCAACTGGTCAGGGTTTGCGGTTTCTGCTGCCCAGGCCAGAACACAGAGTTCCTTGCCCAGTAATCTATCCACCAGATTTGTGCCGGTATGCCAGCGTCCCACCCGCACCTTGGCCGCCTTGAGCCGTCCGTTGAATTCACGGCGGGCGGAATCGGCAATGGCCGACCATACAGGCCGCTTGAGTACAACCCGTTCTTCCTCTCGGGGGATACCGCCCTCATCACCCAGATGCCCGTAATCCTCAATAATCAGCACTGAATTTTTTCTTGCGGTTGGAATCAGCACCCGGAACAGGTGTGCGCCAAAATGATCCGGCGCACCAAAGTCAATGGTCTGGCTCTTGCCGGACTTTGATCCCACCTTATTTTTCTTTTTTTTGTCCATCAATCTTTACGACTTGAATAGACGGACGTTTCTATAAATAATCACTGCTCGACATCTCCGGCCTGCCATTCAATACCGAGCTTGCCGGTAAAAGTTTTCAGATCGTGGCCAGAGGCAAAATGTGCCTTGCGAAAGGTCATGGTCACCGGTGTATTGGCATCGAATTTCTCCAACACCTTGGAAAGCATTGTCTTGATGAATGGCGCGTCCACCTGGATTTCCCCGACACTGACCGCAATCATCCGACTGCCCTGTCCCACGGTCAGAGTAATCCCCTCAAAGTTGACTGATTGATCAGTGGCTTGTACCAACCCCTGAAAAGTCTTGCTTCTTGAGTCAAACTTACGTCCGGTTCGGGAAACAAGGCAAGCGGGCTGCACTTCGTCGATTGGCGATCCTCCGTTACCAGTCTGATCTATGGCCTGGAAACGGAAATCTTTCTTGGTCTCAAGCTTGTCTGCTTCGGCAAAAACACGGAGTAGAATGTCACCATCATCAAGAGTGATTGCGCCTTTGTACTCCTTGCCGTCACGGGGTTCACTGCCATCAAGGGTATAGCGAATTTTTCCCTCTGGAACGACAAAGAGTTTAACACGACGGATACCATCTTGTTCAGAAAGTTCATTGCGTAAGACGAGTTTGTTGCTCCAGGTTACCGGATCGCCGGTCTTGTACTGTTTGGATGGGTCGCAGATGAGAAAGTTCACCCGCAATGCGGATGTAGTGAGTACCTGATCTTGAAGTTGTGTGCTTGCCTCGGTTACCGGGCCGTCTTCTGCGAAATAAATGCGGGGAGCAGGCCCGGCGTGTTGGGGGTTGATGCGCAACCGTACCTGCCCCGCATCATCTGGCTCGGTATCGGCAATGATTTGAACAGAGGTGCATTTTTTCTGAGGTTTTCTGGTGAGGTAACCATTGCCAAGGTCTTCCCATAAACCACGGTTACAGGCAATAGATTTGAGGGTATCCAGTCCTTTGGGCGGCAGCCATACCATACCTGCCTGTTCACTGTACCGGTCAACAACATCGGCCCATCGTGCCTCATCCATGTTTTCCGGCCAGAGCAGATCCTGCGCTTTGTCCCGGATGGCATCAAACTCTTCTTCCACATCCAGATACAGTTTCAGCGGATTGGCTACCAGGGTTTTCTCTATCTGCTCTTCACCGTTAAAGGTTGAATTGCGGGTCATATCCAGAGGCTTTGAAACAAGTTGAGCCGGTCTGCCTGCCCGTTGGATCGGAAAGAGTACCTTGTCAAAGAGGTTGAGTATTGAGGAGTTAAAGTCCTGCTCATAACTCTCTTGTTTTCCCTCCAGGTCAGATCGCTGCGGGTGATTTTTATCAATTCGATTATCAGCCTTCTGCGCTGCAAAACATTGACGCGCTGCTTTTTCAATGCTGCCCATGGCTGTTTTGTCGCCCGTGAGTACACAGAGGTTGTTTTTCTGGCTTAATCCCTCAAAAAACTTTTGTACTTCTTCAGGCGGGATCCGGGAATCCGGGCTGAACACCAGTAACACCCGGCTGCTTCGTATCCGATCACCTATATCTTTTAGTTTGGGAAGCGGTAAGACTTCCTGGTAACAGGTTTTACGGGTAGGTTTGAACATGTCAAGCAAGCGATGGCGGATCAGGTCGTCTATCTGGTTTTGCGGGGCATCATGAGCCAGTTGTTGCAGGAGTTTGGTAAGGTTCTCCACCCGATCAAAATAATAGCGACCTTCCTGTGTATGGTGGATATACCAGGCTTTACCTGCAAGCTCATCAAAGGCGGAAAGGAAATCAGATGGTGCATGCAGCGGGGAAACCAGACATTCTACCAGTTCTTCTCTGGTAAGCCCTTTAACTGCGTTGACTGCTGTTGACAGGCTGGCAGTAAAGAGGAGCGATCCTACCTGCTTGGCAGCATCCTTGCCGCTTTCAAGGTCGATTACCTGGGCATGGGCTGCCTGCTGCGCAGCCCAGAGGTCTTTGGCGATCACATCCCGCATACCGGAAAACTCGGTCAGCTTGTCACGAACCTCGGCAAGAGAGAGATCAAAATGCTGGGGGCCGATGAGAAAGACATCATTGTCCTGCCGCTCCCATACAGACTTGAGCAGCCGGGACACCAGTTCAATGAGTCCCCTGGTCTGCTTGAACTGCTCATTCTCTTTAAACAGGGCAATAATATTTGCAAGCCGTGGATGAAAGGGGTAGGTGGCCTCGATCTCATCGGCAATTGCCTCCGCACCACGACCGGCGGTCTTTGATTGAGCAGCCTCTTCCAGTTTACGGCCAAAGGCTGCCGCAATATCTTCGATTTCCGCCTTGTCAGGAAGTGATACAAAGAGACGCTTTCGCAGGATGTCGTAGATATCATTTGCGGCAAGATCAACCGGCGTGATATTTCGTTCCGTCCTGCCGAGTTCCTGCCGCGCATTGTCCAGCGCACGATTGATTAAGGCTCCACCGGTTTGATATGCTGCCCAGAGATCAGAGATGACAACGCATACATTGGCTTTTTTGCCAGCGGCTGTGAGCAGGTTGGCAAAGGCGCGGGTTGCAATGTCTGCAACGGTTCCCGCTCCTATGGGTCGTGTTGCCAGGTCTTCAAAATAAGGAGGCATCTCGTCAAGCAGAATAAGGACAGGCTGGTCACCCTCAAAGAGGTTAAGCCAGTCTTGTTCGTCCGGCGGCTTGGGGCCGCTACTCCAAAATGGACTGAATTGCTCCCCTTTGCCAAGCTGGTTGGCGATTTCGCCCCAAAAGAATTCTGGAGGACTGTTCCTGCCATTAAATGCGGCAACAGCACCACTTGTAAAGGCCGATGCCTGGGCAATGCCACCGCAGTATTTTTTTCTTAGCTCAGGGTACTTGGCCAGCAAACCAAAGCCGACCAGCAGATGGGTTTTACCACCACCCATGGCCTGCTTGAGATGAAAAACAGCCTGGGATGAGGTGCCGGCCAAGCGGGCAAGCCCTTCACTGATGAGATCCTGCATCCCCTGGGTGATGAAGGTTTTCTCAAAAAATGCAGTGCCGCCTCCCTCTGCGCTTATCAACTCGTCAAGCTGCTCAATCTGGTCGCTGAGCTTGATTGATAATGCGTTTGGCTGAAGTTTACAGGCATCTTTGACTGTTTTCATGGGGAGCTACTCCATCAGGGGCAGTTGTTTATTGTCTTAAATGATCAACAGTATGCCAATGTTGTTATTTCAATGTTATTTGTACAGTGCGTAGTCGACAGTAACGTGCGTTGTGGATGTTGATTTATTTAATGGATATAATTGATACTGTCCATGTTTAATAGCAAGAAGAGATGATTGAGTATAGTGGATCCCCACATTTGAGATAGTATGCTAAGCTAGCAATCACACTGTCAGGGAGGGGTTTATGAAGCGAAAAAATACAGTAATAAATTAAAATCTAAGGTGGCTTTATCTGCCATCAAAGGCTACCAACTTAAGCTGCGACAACTCGTAACTTTATTGAGATAGATGCGGTTCCACAATGATGAAAAATATTAAATTAATTCTGTTCACCTATTTAAAGGTGTGTAAAATGCATTCTCATGGTGTATTCTCAATTTCTTGGTTCCCAAGCTCCAGCTTGGGGACAATGCCTCGGAAGCTCCAGCTTCCCGGCTATTACGAGAAGCTGGAGCTTCTAAAAACAGGCTCCCAAGCTGGAGCTTGGGAGCCATATTGTGCGAAAAGTGTCAACTGGCAAATGAAGGATGCCTTTAATAACAGGAGATTTTCATGCAGAAAAGAATACTTTTTTTCCTGGTATGCTTTATCTCATTTTTGTCAGTCAATACAGTCAATGGTGCCTCCCTGGAGGT
>DAOVTM010000161.1 GCA_030633145.1 Desulfobulbaceae bacterium | reverse complement strand
CGAGTTACGTTCCCACGCTGGAGCGTAGGAACGAGAGTGCTGCGAGAATGTCTCGTCTAAAGTTGGTAGCCAGTTTTCATATTTAGAGCTTGATTTTTTTCTCTGGTTCCCACGCTCCTGCGTGGGAACCTTGAATGACCGCTCCAGCGGTCTCGTCAGGACGCTGGAGCGTCCGAGTTACGTTCCCACGCTGGAGCGTAGGAACGAGAGTGCTGCGAGAATGTCTCGTCTAAAGTTGGTAGCCAGTTTTCACATTTAGAGCTTGATTTTTTCCGCAATTTTTTTCGCAAGCATCCTGAAATCTTTGCCGGCATCTTGAACAGCGTTTGCGTGACTGCCAATAGCTCCATCAGCAGATGTTAAATTGAAGATAGGCTTTCGATGCTCTTGAGCCATGGGTATCAGGCTGCGATAATGTTTGATTGTAGCCAGACAGTATGGATCATCTACCGGCTTGATGCTTGTGCCTGATTCCTCGGAGAGTACAGCTTGACGGTAAATGCCGGGAATACGATTTACCCACTTGTCATAGGCTGTTACAGGTCTGTCAAGCCTGACACTGTGTTGTTGACAGAGATATCCGATAGGCTGCATTTTTGCTTGAGGAAGCAGAAAACTTTCATGGTCTTTTGATTCCTGACTTTCATTCCAGTTAGCCAGCCTTTTATGCCACAGCCTTTTCCAGCTCCTGAGAGTCGGACCCAGATTTTTTAACCCTTGCAGAGAGAACAGATCAGCGCCAAGGGGGATCACCACATAATCGGTGGCAATTAATACCGACCGGTTGATTGCGCCCAGGTTTGGGCCGATATCAACCAAGATTATATCGGCCTCAATTTTTGCAGCCGCCATTTGCATAACCTGCCAGAAAGAACTCAATATTCGCATGGGACGGTAGAGATTGTTGTCTGCCATACTATTGGGCCATTCGCTGGAAAGAGCATCTTCATAACCTGACAATGCAACATCTCCAGGCACCAGATACAGATCCGGGATAATTTTTTTCAATACAGGAGCTGCTATGTCACCTACACCGGTGAGGGGCTTGACGCACTGATATATAGTTGAGCCTTCAACCCGGCTGTTCCAAATTTTCTCAATGGTCTCTTCATCAAAAAAAGCGGCTGTCAGGTTAGCCTGGGGATCAAGATCAATAATGACAACCCGTTTGCGCAACGTAGCGTACATCCATGCTAAATGGTAGATCAAAGAGGTTTTCCCCACCCCTCCCTTGTTATTGAAAAACGTCAGTACAGGAGGCTTCATACTTTTCCTCGTAATATACAGGCAACTGCGCTTTGATTGGTAGTAAACTCAAGTTCAGGATTACCATTCTTTTTCATCTCTTTCCCGGCAACAGCAAGACCTCTACCAAAAGCCTGAATAAAACCAAAGGTCTTCAATGTGTCACCAATGTTCGGGTTGCGGTAATCAGTGATTCCGGGCTGCCCGAAATTTTCACTGGTTACATTGCCATAAGGGCCGCCAGGGCTGATAATTTCTATACGGTCATTAAACCAGTACACTCTAACTGGCGAATTGGTGCTTTCGTATGTACGATGCAGCACAGCGTTGTATAATATTTGTTGAATTGCCGCAGAAGGATAGGGTTTTTCTACTTGATGGGTGGGAGCAGAGGTAATATCGATAACCGTCCGGTTATGCGCTTTCATCTTTTCCTCTATACGGCGGAGAAGTTCAACAAAGGCGCCACCGATGTTCTCTTCGTCAATCACCTGATCCGCAAGTTCAGTCCCGTTAATGCGTAAAAATTGGATATACGCTCCAGGGAGAAAATCCTGTGGAGTCTTGCCGATTGCCAACAGGCCAAGTAGTGTTGGAGTAGGTTCATCAGGCGCAACAATCATCTTGCATGAAGCCAACCGTTCCTCATAGGTTCGATTATTTTCTTCTAAAACATCGGGCGCAAATGCCGAAGGAAGGTACTCATTTTCAAAGATCAGTCTGGATAAATCTGAAATTTTTGCTGACGGAACAGGATAGATATCAAAGGGCAGATTTAACAGGGCGGTAAGTTCATCGTCTGTATATCGATGCATGATTTTGTCTCCGTTATCCTATAACAAACCTGACTTTAGCCTGATCCTTGCCACGGGTGAGATTATCAATGTAATCAACGAATCTTTTTTTCAGTTCATCCGGGGTAGCAGGACCACCACCATTAGAAATGGTCTTTTGCAGGTCATCAAATTTTATGGAGACTTTGACAAGGCCGGAAAGTACTTCCTGTAAAGCATTGACAAAATCAATGCTCATGGGGTCGGGAAGACTTTTGCTTGTCATGAAATCTTTCAATGTTTTTCGCTCTTCCGCTTTCAGTAAATTCATGTTGGCCTGGGTAATGGGATCTTCGAGGTTCTCCAAAATCGTTTTTGTCCAATTCTCAAGCAGGGTATCCAGTTTCTCATCCATCTGCTCTATCATTTGGGAACCGGCTGTAACTGTTACAGAACCTTCCATTGCAGGGCGAAAACTGCAATGAGGACAAATTGGCGAATTTTCAAGATCCTGTTTGGTCAGAGAAAAGCAGCTCTGTAAACTTGCCAGCTGGTTTTGAAAATCAGTAAGCTGTTGCTTGGGCATTATTTTTACTGTGGCGAGTTTCTGCAGAGTAGCAAGCCTTGCGTCATTGAGCAAAGATGCCTTTCGTTTATCGTCATTAATCCCCAGTCTGGCTTTGCTGTGCAGGGTAAGGTAAATATCGATGTATTCTTTTTTTAGCCCCTGCAGTTTGGTTTTTAGTTCATGGTTTTTGGTTCCTGGTTGCTGACCGGAGGCACTTAAACCATGAACCATAAACTCCGAACCAAGAACCATTTTTTTAGCGGTTGTCATTCGGTCTATCCAGGCATGGTCTGACACCAGGTTTGCCTCAGCCATGGATAACCATGAAGCAGTTCCACTATGCTCGGTAGCAAAATTCCGAATACTATTCAGGCTATCAAGTATTTTAATTGATGGTTCATAGCTCCGAACTTCATCTGCTGAATATCGAAAATTTTTCAATTTTCCCGGAGTGGAATAGGCTTGGAGAGATTCAAAAAAGGTTTTAGCCTTATCAAGCTCTTCTCTGTGGCTGGTAAGGTTAGAGGCTGCCAGAAGATCAACTCCCCAGAAAGATATTCCTTCGCGTAATAACTGTCCAGCCATGACAAGACGTTTGACGATTTTTAAAATCGCGTCCTGCATATCCTGAACCGGATCATCTTTTGACTGGGTAACGAGCTGAGCCTTGCCGGGGGGTAAACCAAGAAGCTCAAAGATGGCTTTCAGGGCTGGAAGGTTCCAATCCTTTGGCTGTTCAATATGTTTAAAATGGATCAACTCATCAATGGAAGTGGAAGCCAGCAACTGAAGATTAGTAGCATCAAATTTTTTACCGACAATGGCCAGGACAATATCACCGGAGTACACCAGAGCAGCCAACAAGACTACTGTCCACTCAGACTCAAGGCGGAAGAGTTCTGGATTCATGTATTCAAGGCCATGATCGTCCTGGAATACTTCACTAGGCCCTACAACCTGACCATGTCCTTTTTGTTTTACCAGATCGAGAATGAAGGCTGCGTATTTTGATGTATAAGGATCAATCTTATCGCCATCAAGTAATTCCAAAGCATCAAGGACGGCAGCGGCCTGCTTGGTTCGGTTTTGACCACCAATGGCACGCAAGGCATCAAAAGCCGCCTGTTCCCGATTGCGGCCGGTAACCAGCACCGAGAAATACGGGTATCCAGCCGCCTGGTTTTCAAACCGGGGTGCCAGGCAGATACCGGCAACGGTGTTGACCATATCACGGAAATTTATGGTCTCATTTGATGCAATCCCGGATATATCCCGTATTGATTTTCCTTTCCCCCATTCGGTCATGGACTTGGTTCGACCCTGATAGGTGAGTTTAAAGGCTGTTGCCATATTTTTCTGCAGCCAGCTCACCAGCTTGCGCAGAAATGTATTGGCCTTGCTCTCATAGGTTGATTTGGCATGGCCGGATGATACGGAAGCAAGATCCAATGCTGCGGCATAATATTTCAAGCTGTCCTGGAATTCGCCGTCTATGCCGCCCAGTTGCAGAAAGACTTCATCCTGATTTTTTTCATTGATATAACGTTTCAGCTTAGGGCTGGGACCATACACCTGAATGAAGTAGAGATAAAAATCTCTTTGTGGAGCTGCTGTTGACCGCTCATCAGGAGAACCAAAAAAGAGATATCCACTACGGGCTGCCTATGCTCCTGCCAGACCAGTTCGTGTTGCCATATTTTATAGCCGGTAACATAGGTGGTATCCTGGCATTCCATTACCCGGCGAAGGGCTTCATAGTAAAACCGGTCAAGCTGGCTGTCATCAAGGCTTTCAGAGCGTTTTTCAATCAGGGCATCAAAATCATCTGTCTTTTTGAGATCCAGATAATATTGCCGATTATCCGCATTGGAAGAAATGAACTGACCACTGACAGTCCGATGGATTTCACGCAGAACCGTTTCCACATGGGTCTGGAGATCCTTTTCAGGCTCATCGCTTCCCAGCTCTGTGATCATTGGTTCAAAGAGACAGAGTTTGTCTCGTAATTCTTCAGGGCTGGCACCCATTGCTGAATAAATATCCCCGGTGGTTAACCGGTGAATGGAAAGGGCATGGATAAGACGCAAGGCCATTTCTTTGTACTGTGGTCTGGCTATGGCGCTTTCAATTCGGGACTCAAGAACCTGGCTGCATTCAATGACATCTCTAATCTCAGGAATTGACCTGAACGATGCGTTTTGCCGTAAGGTGTTCCAGTATGAATCATAGGCGATCAGCCCCGGCTTATCTGAAGGGACTTCTTCATCAAGTTTCCGCTTCATTGCCATTGAAAGGGTTTTAAGAATTTCCCTTTTTTCAACAACCGTGACCCGTTCAAAGGTGTCAATGTAATCTGGATGGATGGGAAACAGACTGACAAATTCATCCATCCGTTCATTCATGCTGGTGTAAAATTTGGCAAATTTTGTCAGGTATTCCCTGATTTCTACCTCTTGTTCAGGAGTCTTTTTGAGTAAACGCTGGGCAACAACAAATTTGACATCATTGCGGGCAATCAGAATTTGTTCAAAACGATCTTTCACTCTGCGGATACTGTCAGCGACAAAGGCAAAACGAGGACTGTCAAAGATTGCTTCCTGAACACCTGAGATAAATCGGAAATTAAGATTCTTACAGACTTCTCCAATCTCCCTTAAAAAATTCAGGTCTAAGATAAGTTCCTGATCTTTACGGGTGCGGAGATAGTCGAGAAGTTCATCGACAACGAGCAGAAGACCTTGATTGGGATAGACTTCCTGGAACTTCCCCATCATATCTTCAAAGGCTCGTTTATGGTTGGAGATGGTATCTGCTTCGGGAAAGATATATTCAACACCAAATTTTTCCAGATTCTCTTCCAGTTCGGCAACAAGAATATCACGTAGAGACATGGTTGTTGCCCCGATCTCGGTGCGGATAACCTTAAATCGCCCGGCAATTTGTTTGGCAGCTTCAGCAACATCAGCACGATCAATGACATTCAGTGCTGCGACATCCTCAGCAATGGTGGAGATTACAGACATTAAATGTGATTTACCTGTGCCGTAGTTGCCCACAACCAGCAGCCCTTTATTATCCATGGCTTGCTCAAATTGAAGCTGAGGGATCACTAAAGAGATAAGCCTGTCAGCCATTTCATCAGAAATAACATAGGTGCTGACTAATTGCCGGGCAGCTGAGGTATGATCAGCATCACGCAGCTGCACAACTGACTCGATGGGATCAAACTGTATTAGATCTCCGTATTTCATAAGGAAATTCCTTCTCTCTTGTTGCGAATACTTATAGTTTTGTTGTCTTTTGCAAGTTGACAATCAATAAATCAGAGCCATCATAATTTCTATATTCGGGATGACCGGGTACAGCATACAGCAACTTGGTTTTATTAACGATTCCATTCCAGCAAACGACGATATTTTTATTGCGGGAAATCTTTTGTAAGAGACGGAGCGGATCCTGCTGTAAATTGACATCAAATAGCATTTCCATGTTATCGATAGCTATCGTTTTCCCGTCATTGTTGTTCACCATATCTTCCAAAAGTTTAGGGAGTTGTAATGTTCGCTGTTTGGCGGTCATTGCGAGCATTAACTTTGATAATTCGAGATTGAGATTGATGGGAGTAATCTCAAGTTGACAGCAAACATCCTGTAGAACAGTTGTTTTTCCTGATCCTGTCTTTCCCACAAGCAGTACAAGACGGTGATACAAATATTCAGCATCACTCATCGCATAAAGTACATTTTTACTTTGACTCGTCATAGTTCTTTGTAGAATGCCGGAAACTATATTCTTGTTTCTGTTTTTCGGAAAAATCATTCCGCATAACAGCCGTCACCCTACAATATCTTCCCCTAATCGGGTATCAAAAATACGTTGACTCTTCCGTTCCGAGCGGGGCAGGGAACCATAGGCAACGATTTCAACCTCCGGAGTGACCATCAGCTGTTTTTTATGCTGATGCACGGTTTCATCGGCAAGATCTTTCCAGCGGCTCTGGTCACAGTTCTCGCTCTCCTCTACCATCAGCAGCATGGAATCTCTGCCATTTTTTTCGTTTCGAGAGAGGTGGACCTGGTATTCCGAACCCAGTCCGGGGATAGCAGAGAGGATGGTGTCAATGGAGGAGGGATAGATATTGACCCCCCTGAATTTCATCATGTCGTCACTGCGTCCCTTGATCCTTGAATGGCGGGGCATGATGGAGCCGCAGGCGCAAGGGCCGGGAATGATTCGGGTGAGATCCCGGGTGCGGTACCGGATCAGTGGGGAGGCCTCCTTGCAGAGGGTAGTGACCACCATCTCGCCCCATTCGCCCGGTTTTACCGGCTCAAGCGTTTCCGGGTCTAGGATTTCCAGGATATAGTAGTCGGCCCAGTAATGGATACACTCATGGTTGGGGCATTCAATGCCGGTTCCGGGACCATACAGCTCTGTCAGGCCGGGAATATCAAACAACTCGGCTCCGCCGAACAGCTCTGAAATCTTTTTCCGCATGGATACCGATGATCGTTCAGAACCGTAAATGATCTTTTGGATATTAATCTTGTCGGCAATGCCCCGTTTATGGATCTCTTCGGCCATCAACAGAGCCATGGAGGCGGTGGAACAGAACACCGTGGACTGGAAGTCAAGCATCAGTTGACATTGCAGGTCAATATTGCCCGGCCCGGTGGGAACGGCCAAAGCTCCGATCTTTTCACAACCCAGTTGAAAGCCCATGCCTGCCGTCCAGACCCCGTAGCCCACTGCGATCTGAATTCGATCCAGGGAGGTCACCCCGGCCATCTCATAGCCTCGAGCGAAAAAATGAACCCAGTCGTCGATATCCTGCTGGGTATAGGCCATGACCTTACGCTTGCCGGTAGTGCCGGAGCTGGCATGGATGCGGACAATCTGCTCAAAGGGTACCGAGCGCAGGGGAAAGGGATAGCCGTCCCGCAGGTCGTCCGCAGTGGTAAAGGGGAGTTTTTGTAAATCATCAAGGGATTGGATATCTTCGGGTTTGATCCCCTTTGCGTCAAAGAGTTGCCGGTAAAAGGAAGAACCCTCACAGGCATGTTTAACCGTCCACTGCAATCCCTTTAGCTGATGGGCGCACAGTTCTTCTTCAGATTGTATTTCCGGCATAAAGGATTTATGGCTCATGTCGTCTTTCTCCAATCGAATATTGGTTAATCCCGAGGCTCCCAAACGGCTGGCATCGGGGTTGTTCTCGCTTGCCGCCCCCAGAAAGGCACGTCGCAGGGCGGGATCGTGGAGCAGCTTTTTTGAATCACCCGAATCCACAATACGGCCGTTGGCCATCAGGTATGAGGTGTCGGATGCGGACAGAGCCCGTGCCGCGTTCTGTTCCACCAGCAGGATAGAGACCCCTGAGCGGGATAATTGATGAATGATATCAAAGATCTCATCGGTTATCAGCGGAGCCAGTCCCAGGCTCGGTTCGTCAAGGAGCAGTAAAGACGGCTTGGCCATCAAGGCTCTGCCCATGGCCACCATCTGCTGTTCACCGCCGGACAGGGTGCCGGCCTGCTGCTCAACCCGTTGCTCGATCTTGGGGAAACGTGCAAAGACCTCTGCCATTCGTTTTTCGCTCTCAGCCTTACCAATCTTTAAGGGCAGCACCCCAAGGACAAGATTTTCCCGAACCGTCAGTTCGCCGAACAGTTCCCGCCCCTCGGGAGAGAGGCTGAGTCCTTTGCGAACCATCTTGATGGCATTGCTGCCGGTGCAGTCTGCACCCGCTATGCGAATGGTGCCGTTTTTAGTCTTGACCAGTCCCATGATGGCCTTGAGCAGGGTGGATTTTCCGGCGCCATTGGCTCCGACCAGAGCCGCTATTCCGCCCCTGTCCATGGATAAATGGATGTCAAATAATGCCTGAGCCGCACCGTAAAAGACATCCAGGCTCTTTATTTCAATTATTTTTTCGCTCATTTTTTGGACATCCTTCATATTGATGCAAAAGTAGTCGAAGTCTTCGCTATCTGACACTTTCGAGGTTGCAACCACTTTTGGTGCATAAAATGCACCCTACACCGTCCCGTTTTTACAAAGTTGTAGGGTGCGCTGTGCGCACCAGAAAGTGTTCAAT
>DAOVTM010000286.1 GCA_030633145.1 Desulfobulbaceae bacterium | reverse complement strand
TCAGACCCTTGACGATGTCCTCTTCCGCAGAACCGGGATTGGCACTATCAAGCGACCAGATGATGAACTCTTGCAGCAAGTTACCGCCCTGATGGCCGAAGAACTGGGCTGGGATGAGCAGCAGCAGGAACGGGAAAAAGAGCAAGTGATGCGCCGCTACAGCTATGAACAAACCTGAAGTACTCCATATTGTGCCCACCCCTTTTTTTGCCGACCGGGGCTGTCATATCCGCATCCGCAACGAGGTTGAGGCCCTGGCAGCCCATCCATATCGAATAATTATCTGCACCTACCCGCTGGGTCGGGATGTGGAGGGGCTGGATATCCGCAGAACCTGGCCCATTCCCGGCTATACGAAACTGGATGCCGGTTATTCCCCTTTCCGCTTTATTGCGGATTTTTTTCTCTTTTTCTTAGTGCTTAAGACGGCCTGGCAGGAACGTCCGGCTCTGCTCCATTGCCATTTGCACGAGGGGGTTTTGATCGGCTGGGTCGTGAAATGGTGTCTCTTCTGGCGTAGGATGACGGTAATTATGGACATGCAGGGCAGCCTCAGCGGTGAGCTTGCCGCCTATGGTACCTTTGCGGGAGCAGGGTTTATTCTCAAGTGTTTTAAGACCGTTGAAACCCTTATCTGTTGGATGCCGGATCTGTTTTTATGCTCCTCCCAAAAGAGCCGGGACTGCCTGATCAACGATTTCAAGGTCGAGTCCGTTAAGACCCAGGTGGTGCAGGATATTGTCCCGGAGGCGATCTTTACAACCGATAGAGACGGGCGGTTGGATGACATTATCCCGGCAGACAAGACCGTCATTCTCTACACCGGTTCCCTCCTGCCAGGCAAGGGGATCGACCATGTCCTTGAGGCGATGCGGATTCTCTGTACGGGGCGCAACGATCTTTTCTTTGTCCTGGTTGGCTATCCACTGGACAGCGTTGAACCATATATCCATAAGCATAATCTTACGGAGTACTCTTACCTGCCCGGCCAGGTTGATTACGGAGAACTTGCCGGTTGGCTGGCAATTGGGAATATAGCCATTGAACCTAAGGAAGAGGACTCGGGAGAGGCCAGCGGTAAACTGCTCCACTATATGGCAGCCGGATTGCCGGTGGTCTGTTTTGGTACCGATAATAATCAGCAGATGCTGGGTGCTGCGGGATTTTTTGCCTCCAGCACAGACGGACAGCGGCTTGCCCTTGCTGTTGAAGAGGCTCTTTCAGACCCGCAACAGGCTGAAATCAGAGGTGGTGCCGGGCGGCAGCGCATCCGGGCGAAATACTCTTCCGAGGCTGTAGGGCAGATATTACAGCGGGTATATGGCGCAAATACCTGACGATCATCATACAACTTGCCAAAGATGAAGATGGGCAGTAGTATTTTACCTGTTGCAATAATAACGGTTAAAAATGTACTCCCTGCGAGTGATTAATATTTACAAAAAATCTGAACGATGACGGTTACCAGCAACGAAACAGGAGAACTTGTGGATGATGGAGAGGGCGAACGACCTGCGGCAAAAGTAGCGTGGAAGTGGTTTTTTGCCGGTTTCTTCCTCCTGATTGTGGTGAACCTCGTTCGTAGCTGGACAGCATTGACCCATACCGGTTTTTTTGCCGAAGATGCGGTTATCTTCTCCCATTATTATGATAACGTACAACCCCTGGCAGATGTGGGGAGAGATTTCTTTGGTCAACCCTACAAGACCCTGGTAACCAGTTTTTTTGCCTGGGTCATCGCCCATTTTGATGTCCGGGTTCAACCATACCTCTATTTGTGGTCAGGCTTTGCCTGGGGAACCGTTGCTGCCTGCTGTTTTTTCTGTTCCGGCCTGATTCGCAGCCGGACAGTACTAGTTGTCGGCCCTTTATTGACCGGACTGGTGGCCATGAACCATATCTTTTATTACAACTCCCTCATTTTTATCATGTACACCAGCCTCGTTGTTCTGCTGGTGCTTTTTTTTTACGCCATTCCAGCTACCATTCCGGGTATGCTGTTGACTTTAATTTTTTTTCTCTTTCTCCCCTGGGCAGGTCCCTACTCTGCGGTGGTGATACCAGCAGGTTTGCTCACCCTCCTCCTCTTCTGGAGGGATGGAGGCAGGAAGCGGTGGTTTTTATTGCTGACCTGTTGTTCAGCCTTTGCCTATTACCTTACCATCCAAAGCGAAACCACCAAGATTATGCGTATCAAACGGTGGGAGGTTATCCAACATTATTTTGACTCTCTCCTGGATCGTATTTTCTTTTTCAACCTCTTCGGTCATGTCTCGCCATGGTTTTGGCTCCTGTTGCTGTTTATCGTGCTGTCCAGTTTTATTCTCTTTCGCAAGGACACGGTATATATCAAAAATTCCATTATCATGTTTGCGATAATTGCCGGTTCCTACACCCTTTTTTATCTCAGCAGTAAATACCCTGTCTATATAGCCCCGAAACCATGTCACCGTTTTATCTCGCTCTTTTTCTGGTGTCTGTTTCTCCTCTACCTGGCAGATGGCCTGTTTCACCGTTTTGGGGAAAACAAAGTCGTGTCCGCAGTGTTTGCCCTGTTGCTTTGTGTCTTTATTTATGTTGATAACAGCAGGTTTCCGGATAAATATTCTATAGAACCAATCCCGGATACCAATGTCTATGTACAAGCCATTCACACCATGGAAATGCAGGGGCTTAAGGAAAAGAACCAGTATGTTATCATGCGGCAGTACAATCATCAGCATCCCTTTTTCCATCCATGGGTACAGGTTGGGAGTCGTCGCGCAGACGCAACCCAAATTTTATATCAGGACTTTCCCCCTGAAGAACAGAATAAATATATCAGTTGGATGAAGGAGTGGCGTCCGGTCATCATTGAACGGTAATTAAGGGTAACTATAAAAATAACAGGATAAAAAAATGAAAATACTTGTAACGGGCGGCACCGGTTTTACTGGCAAGGCTCTTGTGAAAAGGTTGATTGATGACGAACACGAGGTGGTCAGTCTTGACTACCAGGAAGGGCTAAAAACCGATGAAATTCGGGCCTGGGGAGCCACTGTCGTTATCGGCACAGTCACGGATCGGGCAGTGGTTGATCAGTGCATGGAAGGGGTGGAGATTGTCCAGCATCTGGCCGCAGCCTTTCGCGAACTGGATGTGGATGATACCTACTATGATGAGGTCAATGTCGGCGGCACCACCACTGTGCTGGAATCAGCCCTGGCCCACGGGGTAAAAAAGTTTATTTACTGTTCCACCTGCGGGGTACACGGTAATGTTGCGCATCCTCCCGGCAATGAAGACTCGCCCATTGCTCCTGGCGACTATTATCAACAGACCAAGTACAATGCGGAACCGGTAGTCAACGAGTTCTGTAAAAAGGGCATGGACACTGTGATCCTTCGTCCGGCGGCCATGTATGGCCCGGGTGATCCAGAGCGGTTCCAGATGATCTTTAAACGGGTCAGCAAGGGAACCTTCCCCATGTTCGGTTCCGGCAAAACCTGGTACCACCCCCTCTATATCGACAACCTGATTGATGCCCTGGTTCTGGCCATGGAACCGGGCAAGGGCGTTGGTGAGGTGTATCTGATCGCTGACGAGAACTATGTGGAGATTGAAACCCTGGTTCAGATGACTGCCAAGGCCCTGGGGGTGGAGGTGAAGATCCCCCATTATCCAGTCACTCCGCTGGTCATTGCCGGGCATATCTGCGAAAAAGTTTGTAAACCTTTTAAAATAACACCCCCTATCTTCCCACGCCGGGTGGACTGGTTCAGACAGAACCGCGCCTTTGACATCAGTAAGGCCAAGCGAGAGCTTGGTTATGCTCCGAAAATTGACCTGGAAGAGGGGCTGAAACGAACCGGAGACTGGTACCGGCAGGAAGGGTATATCTAAAAAAGATGGTTTTCAGCTCCATAACCTTTCTCTTCTTTTTTCTCCCTGTTGTTCTCACGACCTACCTCTGTGCGGGCCGCCGGGGGCGAAATCTCCTCCTGCTGGCGGCCAGCCTCTTCTTTTACCTCTGGGGGGAGCAGATCTATGTCTTGGTGATGCTTGCCTCCATCACCATCAACTATATCTTTGGACGGTTGATCGGTAAGGCTCAGGAAAAATCCAGCTCCGGCAGGAGATACCTGATCGGAGCCATTGTGGTCAATCTCGGGATGCTTGCTTTTTTCAAGTATGCGGGGTTTGTCGTTGCAAATCTTAATATTCTACTTGTCAAAATCGGGATAGACCCGGTGCAGATGGATGCAGTCCATCTCCCCATTGGCATCTCTTTTTTTACCTTCCAGGCTCTTTCCTATATCATAGACCTCTACCGGCAGGAGAACAAGGTTCAAAAAAATATCCTTGATCTGGGTCTTTTTATCGCACTTTTTCCCCAGCTCATTGCAGGGCCCATTGTCCGCTACCATGACATTGCCGGGCAGATAAAGAAACGGAGGGTCAGGCTGGAAGACTTTGGCCAGGGGGTCGAGCGTTTTATCTTCGGGCTGGGAAAAAAGGTGTTGATTGCCAACCCCATGGGTCAGATGGCCGACCAGATCTTTGCCCTGCCCGGTGATATGTTGTCAACCACCGCAGCCTGGTTGGCTATAATCTGTTATACTCTGCAGATATACTTTGATTTTTCCGGCTACTCAGATATGGCCATCGGCCTTGGTCGGATGTTTGGCTTTCGTTTCCCGGAAAACTTTAATTACCCCTATATCAGCCGTTCAATACGAGAATTCTGGCGACGCTGGCATATTTCCCTCTCAAGCTGGTTTCGTGATTATCTCTATATCCCGCTGGGCGGCAACCGATTGGGAAACGTGCGTACCAGTTTTAATCTCTTACTGGTCTTTCTCCTCTGCGGTCTCTGGCATGGTGCGAGCTGGAATTTTATCCTGTGGGGAGGCATGTATGGTTTTTTTCTGGTGCTGGAACGGGGTCGTTTTGGCAGAGTACTGCACAATCTCCATCCTTTCTGGCAGCATTTCTATACCCTGATGGTGGTTATCAACGGCTGGGTGTTTTTTCGTATAGAACAACTGTCGGACGCAGGAGCCTATTTTTCGGTTCTATATGGTTTTGCAGGGAGTACATCCCTGCCGCCCAGGGTCAGCCTCAATCTGGACCAGTTGTTTTTTGCCTCCCTGGGCGCAGGCCTGCTGCTCAGCCTGCCGTTCTACCCATGGCTGCGGCAACGATGGAAACTGGTTACGGAGAAGGAAGCAGGGATTCCTCTTCTTGCCGCCTGCGGACAGACAATACAACTCGTACTTATTTCGGTGATCCTGTTCTTTTCTGCCGGTTCTCTTGCGGTTGGTTCCTATAACCCGTTTATCTATTTCAGGTTTTAAGAACGTGCCACAGGGTAAACAACTCTATCTGGCAGCAGTCTCTGCGGTTTTCCTCCTCTTTCTCCTTGCCCCTCTCTCTGTTTTTCTAATAGGGCCTCGCCAGGAGGTCTCAGCGGTTGAAAAGAGAAAACTTGCGGTGTTCCCGAAAGTGGAACGAAGC
>DAOVTM010000348.1 GCA_030633145.1 Desulfobulbaceae bacterium | reverse complement strand
AAATAATCCTGCTGCTGCCAAAAAATGGATCGATAATCTTCGGCGTACAGCAAGAGGAGCCGTTCATGCTCCGTATGCTGGTCGTACAGTCCCTCAATTTTCAAAAGAGAATATTAGAGAACTTCTTCTGGGAAATTACCGTATTGTTTACCAGGTTACCACTGATACGGTGATTATTGTAACAATTTTTGAAGGAAATCGGCTCTTTCCGCAATTACCTCTGTTCTCTCATCCCTTTACTGTTTAATGCTCTTTTTTCCCTAAAATTTCACTTCTCTTTCTATAGCATTTTCAAAGCTATAAGAACCTGTTCCAGGTATTCAATTAAGTATATGCTTTTTCCGTCTCTTATCACGGATACGGGAAAAAAAACGAAAGGAGATAAAATAGACCGCAATGCTGAGAGGAATCGCCAGAACCAGTCCGCCCGCCAGCAGCACCAGGATAGCATCAATCCCCAGGGAGCAAATTGCCTTGACAGACTCAACAAAACCGGATTCCTTGACCAGGGCGAGCGCATCATGTAAGTCATCCCAGCCCAGTCGTCCCGGCAGCAGGGTATCACCGATCTTCCATGCTACATAATACTGAGCCGCAAAGGTGAATGGGTTACTGAAAACAGTGCCGACCATCAGGGCCGCAATGGTGTTGACCCGCATCAGCAGGGTCACCCCGACAATGAGAACCGTATGCAGGGGCAGAGTTGGGGTGATGGCTATGGCCGCACCCACCGCCGATCCCATGGCCAGGGAATAGGGCGATCCCTGGAGTCGAATAAAGCGCAGGTAGTAATAACGGGCTGTACGGCGTGGTTCCCATTTCATGGCTGTTTACCTGTCCTGATCCTCTGACTGTCGATTTCCTTGGAAAGCAAGATAAACTCTTCCAGATCCAGCCGTTCTGCCCGAATGCCTGGGTCAATCCCAGCTGCGCTGATACACTGAGCCATGTCCTGTTTACTGAGCAGACCAGTGGCACTTAGACCGTTAAGCAGAGTTTTTCGTCGCTGGGCAAAGGCACCGTTGACGATTTTCCTCAATAATGGATAATCAAAGGAACCGATTTTGGCAACACGTTCCGGTACAGGCTGAAAAGATATCCGTACCACCACAGAATCCACCTTGGGTCGGGGATGAAATTCTTCCGGCTTGACCCGCATGAGCAACTTGATTTCCGCACAGGTCGCCAGCAGCACGGATGGCTTCCCATACTCCTTGGTGCCTGGTTTGGCCATCAGACGATCGGCCACCTCTTTCTGCAGCATGACAACGGCAAAGTCGATCAGTTGCTGCTGGTCAATGAGTTTGAAGAGAAAGGGGGAAGAGATGGAGTAGGGCAGGTTGGCAATGATCTTGAGGCGACCGCCGCAGAGTTCATAAAGCTCCTGAAAATCCGCCTTGAGTACATCCTGGTGCAGAAGCTGAACATTGTCGGGCAGCCTGTCCTCTGTATTTTCCCGGTGCATACGGATGATGCCGGAGTCCGCTTCAAGGCCGATAACCCTCTGCGCAGTGTGGGCCAGGGGTCTGGTCAAGGCACCCAGTCCGACCCCTACTTCAAGCACTGTGTCATGGACAGTAATGCCGGCAAGATCAACAATTCTATCCGCAGTATGTTGATGCACCAGGAAGTTCTGACCCATTTTTTTACTTGGTGCCAAACCCTGTTTTTTAAGGGTTGATTTTGTATCCTGGTAAACCATGGTGAGAGTCTGAAGTCCGTTAGTTTAAGGGTGAGCGGGAAAAGGCATCCGTATCTGGTGTAACCGTTGTACCCAGTTCCATGAACTGATAATAACCGGCCAGGCCGATCATGGCAGCGTTATCCGTACAGAAGACCGGGGCTGGCAGGGCGCAGCGCAGCCCCTCTTCTGCGCATCGTTCTTTCATCTGTCGGCGCAGTTTGGAGTTTGCGGCCACCCCGCCTCCGATGACAATATCTTTATGGCCGGATTTCTTTGCCGCAGTAATGGTCTTCTCAACCAGCACATCCACCACTGCTTGTTCAAAGGAGGCACAGATATCCTCAACTGCAAGGGGGTCATTTTTTTGATTACAGCGGTTGATATAATTGAGTACAGAGGTTTTCAGGCCGCTGAAACTGAAATCCAGGCTGCCTTTGTCCAACCAGGAACGGGGAAATTTGATGGCTCGGGGATCACCGCTTTCCGCTTTTTTACTGACAATCGGGCCGCCTGGATACCCGAGACCCAGCATCTTGGCCACCTTGTCAAAGGCCTCGCCTGCGGCATCGTCACGGGTTCGCCCTTGCAGGGAGAAATCTGTACAACTACTCACCGTAAAGATAGAGGTGTTGCCGCCCGAGACCACCAAGGCAGTGTAAGGATATTCAGGCAGCTCGATCTGCTCTTTTTCCAGACCCTCATTTTTCACGCTCTCATTTTTCAGCTTAATAGCAAGAAGATGACCTACCAGATGATCCACCCCCACGCAGGGAATGTTGTTGACCAGAGCCACAGCCTTGGCAAAGGTGAATCCCACCAGCAGAGAACCCACCAGTCCAGGGCCCTGGGTAGCGGCCACCAGGTCGATATCCTTTAAACGGACATTTGCCGTGAACAGTGCCTCCTCCACCACCGGCCAAATGGCCTGGACATGGGAGCGGGAGGCCAGCTCCGGCACAATGCCGCCATATTTTGCATGGACATCAAACTGGCTGCTGATTACACTGGAGAGGAGCTTTTGGTCGTCTTTGAGGACGGCGGCGGCAGTGTCATCGCAGGAACTTTCTATTCCGAGTATCAACATAATGTGTGAACGTGTTGCAATCAGTACGCTGGAGTGGTATTCATTGGACTGAAATCAATTCAGTATTTTTATCAGTTGAAAAAATAATTTCAGTTGAAAAAACAATTTAACGACAACCCTTGGTAAGGTCAACCTCAAAGCAATGTCTCAAATAATTAAAGCCCCGGCAGGTGATAATAACGGCATGGTGGATATGTTTGCCCGCACCATTTCCTATTTGCGGCTTTCTCTGACTGATCGCTGTAATCTGAAATGTATGTACTGTGTCAGCGAAGATGAGCAGGAGGAAGGCTGTCTGAGCAAGCTGAAACACGAAGAACTGCTCTCCTACGAGGAGCTGCTGCGGGTGGTACGAGTTGCGGTGGAGATGGGGATTACCAAGCTGCGTCTCACCGGTGGAGAACCGCTGGTGCGCAACAAGGTGATGCGTTTTATTGAGCAACTGGCCGATGTTGACAACCTCGACGACATCAGGATTACCACCAATGGGGTCTTGCTGGAAAAGTACGCAGAGCGGTTGTATGCAGCCGGGGTCAATAAGATCAATATCAGTCTGGACACCCTCAAGCCAGAACGGTTTGCCAGAATCACCGGTGTGGACTGTTTTGACCGAGTATGGCGCGGTATTGAAAAGGCACGCCAGGTCGGCTTTTCGCCGGTCAAACTGAATATGGTGGTGATGCGGGGGATCAATGACGATGAGCTGCCAGACTTTGCCAGAATGTCCCGGGAAACCGAGATGCAGATTCGATTTATTGAATTCATGCCCATTGGTGCCTCATCACGCTGGGACAAATCAACCTATATGACAACTGATGAGATCAAGGAACGACTCAGCGTTGCCGGCGAGTTGATTCCCCTGTCCAGCGGCAGGGCAGACGGACCCGCCTCCATGTTCCGTCTGGGTGAAGATGCCAGAGGAAAGCTGGGCTTTATCAGTCCCATCAGCCACCATTTCTGTGACCGCTGCAACCGGCTGCGCCTGACCTCGGAGGGGATGCTTCGTTCCTGCCTGCTTCATGATCGTGAAACCGATCTCCGTTCCGTACTCAGGCAGGGCGGGGCAGATATTGATGAAAAGATTCGTGCAACACTGCTCGCAGCGATCCGCGATAAACCCAAAGGCCACCAGATGGAAGAGCGGCTCAAGGAGCAGGGCAGTGACTGTCATGGGCGGATGTCGCGGATTGGGGGATGATGCAGCCAAATTTTGAACAGGAGTATCGCTTCATGGAACTGGCTCTGGAGTACGCACAGAGTGCCGCCGCCATGGACGAGGTGCCGGTGGGCGCACTTCTGGTGGACAGCAGCACCAATATCCTGGCCGGAGCAGGTAATAACTGCATAGCTGCCAACGACCCCACCGGTCATGCCGAGATCCATACCCTGCGTCTGGCAGCGGAGAAGGTTGGCAATTACCGATTGCCTGGAACTACGATGTATGTTACCCTGGAACCGTGTGCCATGTGCGCCACTGCCATGATTCAGGCTCGGGTTGAACGGATTATTTTTGGTGCCTCTGATCCCAGGGCAGGAGCGTTGCAGTCCGTATATCAAATCGGCAGTGACGGCCGCTTAAACCACAGCTTTTCCATAACCGGTGGAGTGTGTGCTGGGGAATGCGCCAGGGTGTTAAAGGATTTTTTCAGAAAGAGACGTTAAAAAAAACAAGCGAGGGCTGTTTTTTCTATTGTCAAAAAAAGCCAGTCGGTTTAGATAGTATCTCTGGTTGAAAACGAGATGCGTCATAAACGTCTTTTTTCTCAGCTTAGGAGAGGTGACCGAGCGGCTTAAGGTGCACGCCTGGAACGCGTGTGTACGCAAGTACCGTGAGTTCGAATCTCACCCTCTCCGCCATTTT
>DAOVTM010000123.1 GCA_030633145.1 Desulfobulbaceae bacterium | reverse complement strand
GGCAAGGATTATGATTCCTTTTTTTCCTGCTTCATCCGGCTCTTCCCCGCCTTGACTGCTGCAATACAGGCTCCAGCCCAGAGGCAGCATTGTCAGGGAAAAGAGCATCAGTACCAGCTGATTCAGCAAAAGAGAACCAAGGATCGCCACCAGCAGACCGTTGCGTATATGCTCCTTTGCCTTTTTTTCATCTTCAGATGTCTGCAGATGAAAAAAAACTGGTACTGCCAGCAGACCATGTATCCATCCAAACAAGGATGGAACTGCAACCGGTAGAAAGAAACAGAGGGCGATCAGTTTCAATCCATCACCGCCGATCTGTAAAAATTAATACTGGGTTGTTCCAGTATAGGGCAGCAATGCCAGGTGGCGAGCCCGCTTAATGGCCTCGTTTACCTTGCGCTGGTGACTGGCACAGGTTCCATATATCCGTTTTGGAATGATTTTACCACGCTCAGTGATAAAATTCCTCAGAGTCTTGACATCGTTATAAGCAATGGTCAACTCTTTATCTGCACAAAAACGACAAACTTTACGACGGTAAAAAACTTTTTTATGGGGAGGCATAACATAACTCCTTATCAGAAACCGAAAACCGGAGGCGAGATACCAGAATGGTTATCGCCTGGGCACCGGTACTTGTTTAATGATTATTCAGCTGGTTGTGAACAGGGAACAATAACAGTCATATCAAAGACTATCCTGGTTGTCAGGATTCTTTAGTCTCTTTAGCTGCTTCTTCTGGTTCAGATTTATCCTGAACTTTTTCTTCAGATTCAGCAGGTGCTGTCTCGCTCTTTTCCTCTGCATCTGCATCAGCAGCGGCAGTTTCCTCTGCTCTGGCTGCTTCTTCTTCGGCAACCTGGGTGGCAATTTTCTCTATTTCTTCATCAATCCCTGCCGCATCAATGGAATCGGCGAGTTTGATGGTAAGATAACGCAGCAACCGGTCGTCAATACGGAAGATTCTTTCAATCTCCTTAATGGTAGTCCCAGGAGCCGCATAGTTCAGATAGATGTATAACCCCTGGGTCTCTTTCTTGATTTCATAGGCCAGTTTTTTCAGACCCCAGCGGTCAACCTCAATGATGGTACCGCCATCACCGGTGATAATAGCGTTGGTACGCTCTATGATTTCAGTAAACTGTTCTTCGCCCAGATTAGGGCGCAGGATGTACGTTGTTTCGTAATGACGCATGATTCCTCCTCGTGGTCATAAAGGCCCTCGCTTCTTTCCCTATGCTGATGGTGAGAGCGAGAAGGTGAATAAAAAAAATAAATTAAAACACAATCATTAATTTTAACATTGCCAAGCGGGAGGTGTCAATAAAAATCAACAGAATTCTGCAACGAAAACGTATAACAGCTTTAATCCACCACAAAGCTGCTGTTTTTCTCATTCTTCTTATCTATTCTCTGGCCTGTTATCCTTTTACTTGACAGAGGGGGGTTTGTTCTGCTAAAAAATGGCTGAGTACTCATTCATTTTTATAGCTGAATGACCAGAAAAAGTGTAACTAACTGTTAATATCTTACTTAAAATCGTACAGAAGAGTTTTCGACTGAAAAATCCGATGAAGTCAGCAGATAAACACAGTAAAATTATTAGTGCTGCCACCAAGGTTTTTGCCAAAAAAGGCTTTTTCAATGCCAGAATATCTGACATTGCCAAGGAAGCCAAAGTTGCAGACGGCACAATATACCTCTATTTTAATAACAAATTTGACATCCTGATCTCTGTTTTCGAGCAGGAGATAGGCAAACTGGTTGAGCAGACCGCTGCCCTTGTTAAAAAGGAAGAGGATTCCAAAGTGATGCTGGAGATTTTCATCACCAGCCACCTGAAGGAGATGAAAAAAAACTCCAATCTGGCAGAGGTTATCCAGATCGAGTTACGCCAGACCAATAAACTCATTCGAGATTATCGAAATAATAAGTTCAGCGAATACGTTAATATCATCGCATCAATCATTGAAAAGGGGCAGGAGGAAGGTGTTTACAGCAAGGATATCCAGCCGGGCATTGCTAAAATGGCCATCTTCGGAGCCCTTGACGAAATATCACGTATCTGGAATATGAATTTGGACAACAAGTATACCGTGCAGGAGGCGGCACGCCAGGTAACGGATATCTTTCATAACGGAATATTGGCGAGTGAGGAGTGAGGGTAAACTGCACCTCACCCCTCACGCTTAATCAACTAAAGGTACCCGATTCAATCTCTATAACCTCAAACTCCCGCATACCGCCCGGAGTCTTGGCTGCTACCTCGTCGCCCACCTCCTTGCCCAGTATTGAACGACCCAAAGGTGCAAGCACGGAAATAGAGCCTTTTTTAACATCCGACTCCTCCGGCCCCAGTAGCTGATAGCATACCTCTTCATCAGTATCCATGTCCATCAGAGTGACGATGGTACCAAAAACTGCCCGATCCGCTGTCACCTTTTTGCAGTCAATGACCTCGGAACGACCGAGCTTGTCCTTAAGTTCCATAATCCGCCCTTCGATCATACCCTGCCGCTCCTTGGCGGCATGATATTCGGCATTTTCCTTTAAATCTCCGTGTTCGCGAGCAATTTCAATGGCCTTGACCACTGTGTGCCGCTCCACCTTTTCCAGCTGTTCAAGTTCACCCTTTAACTTCAGGTGTCCTTGTTTAGACATGGGAATACGTTCAATCATTACTGATCCTCCGGTAGTACTGTATATTTTATTGTAAGTGTATGTAAAAAAAAGATATGAAGAGGGGAGTTATTTCTTGATACTAACGGCCTTGCCGGAATCGAATCTTCGAGAAGAGGCATGGACGTTTTCAAGGTTCTGGATCCTGACCAGACGGTCAAGTTCCTTATGAATTTCGATATTCTCAGGCTGTTCTCGCTCAATGACCAGAAGCACCTGGATGAGTTCACGGTATCTGACCCGGTCACGCAGCATCTCAGCCATGGCCAGGTAAATTCCCATCCGGTCATCTGTGAACTGTACCAGATCCTGCCAGAGCATTCCAGGGCCGTTGTTTTCTATCAGAACCAGCAGATTGGCAGCCAGTTGTTCTATGACTAGCTGTTTTTGTTGCTGGATTTCTTTATTATCCGGTTCTTCTACCAGCAGTCCGTTAAAGTACAGCAAGGCCCAGTCAGAACGACCCAGGTCAAGGCTGAGGCGGGCCGCCTGGATGCGCAACCCCCTGTCTTCGGGGAGCAGGCGGATCAACTCCCGCACATGCTTCAACTCCATTGACGGACTGTCTGCATTCCGGTAATGGGTTATCAGGCGGGCATGACCACTCAGGTTATTCGGGTCCAAGGCGACAAGGTGCTGCAGGCTGGCTGCGGAACCATTGCTGTTACCAAGGGTGTCCTGCACCAATGACAGTTCCTGCCACACCTCTGAATCATCTGGAATAGCGGTGGCAAGTCCTTCAAGAATGGACAGAGACATTTCAGGTCTGTCGAATTCCAGGGCTATGGCAGCGGCCTTTTTAGACAGGGAGTAATCTTTGGGCTGAAGGACAATGAGTTGTTCCATGAGCGGCAGGGTATCTTCTACCCGACCCACTCCCTGGAGAGCCTCAATATAGCCCGACAGAATTCTCTTTCTGTCCAGCCTGGCAGCAGGTGTTGCTCCGGGGTGACAATAGCTCTCATAGAGCAGGGAAAATCTTTCTGCCGCCCGGTGAAACGCATCCAGCCCCAGATCAATTTCGGCAAGGGCAAGACGGTATTTGAACTGGTCGGGATCTTCAGCAAGGAGGATCTCAAGTTCTGTGGCAGCCTCTTTCCACAGCCTGAGACAGCTCAATACTGTTACATATTCCCAGCGAGCCTGGTCAATGGTTGGCTTTTTGAGCAGTAGCAGCTCATATTGAATCCTGGCCTGCTGAAAGTCCTTGTTCTGGAAGAACTTTCTCGCCCGATCCCAGACATTTTCCCATTCCGCAGGGGTATTATCACTGTATATAATGAGTCGCTCAGGGATCTCGCCCGACTTGAAACTGAGCATGGCCAAGGTGGAGTCATCCGCCCGGGTCTGGACAGCAGAAAAGAGCGGACACAGCAACTGTAGCCCAAGCAGCAGGGCAGGGAGTAACGGTAGGAGAGGCTGCCTTACCATATCAGGAGGTGTAAAAACGGGCTATGGTTTCCACTACATATTCCTGCTGTTCCCTGTTCAGTTCGGGATAGATGGGCAGAGCCAGGGAATCAGCAGCGGCTTGCTCAGCTACGGGGAAGGAGAGATAACCATACCCGTGTGCAGCGATACATTCCTGTTGATGCAGGCAGAGGGGGTAATAGACTTCGCAGCCAATTTCGTTCTTCTGTAGAAAAGTGCGCAGGGCATCACGCCTATTGTCAGGTTCGGGTACCCGGATAACAAACTGATTGAAGACATGAAAGTCATGTTCCGTACCTTTCGCCTCTGCTTCATAGACGGCGGTCGGCAGGATCACTGGATTATCTATAAGCCCGGCATGGTGAAAGAGATCCGCATACAAGACCGCATTTTTCCGCCGCTGTTTATGCCAGTCGGCAAGATGGGGCAGTTTGATGTTCAGCACAGCGGCCTGAATGGGATCAAGACGGAAGTTACCGCCGATATGAGCATGATAATATTTGGGTCTGGCTCCATGATTGCGGTAACAGCGTAGTGTATCAGCAAAGTCACCATCATCACTGGTCACCATGCCACCGTCACCCATACAGCCCAGGTTCTTGGATGGAAAAAAAGAAAAACAACCCGCAATGCCCATGGAACCTGCTCGGTGCCACTGCACTGTCCCATCGGAATCTGGAACAGGACATTCAGCACCAATGGCCTGGGCAGCATCCTCAATTATGGGTATTCCATATTCCTCTGCCAGGGGAAGAATCTTTGCCATGTCAGCACATTGACCATATAGATGTACCGGAATGATTGCCTTGATTCGCCTCTCTCCCTGTGCGTCATCCTCCAGTACTTCCTTCATCCGGTTCGAGTCGATATTAAGGCTGTGTGGATCGACATCGGCAAAGACCGGCATTGCACCCACTCGAATAATGGATCCTATGGTGGCAAAAAAGGTATAGGGGGTGGTCAGCACCAGATCCCCGGCACCAATACCAAGGGACATCAGGCTGACGATCAGGGCATCTGTGCCGCTGGACACGCCCACCGCAGAAGAGACCGAACAATAGTCGGCAACCGCCTCCTCCAGTTGTGTGACCCTGGAACCCAGAATATAACGGGTTGAATCAATAACTTCGCCCATTGACTGCAATATTTCACTGCGAAAGAGGGCTGCCTGCGGCTGCAGGTCAAGAAGGGGTACGTTCATTACTTTTTATAGGTATTTTTTTGGTCAAATCCCGTTGCAGGGACAATTCGTTCCGAGGTGATAAAATCTCTGACATCCGGCATCTCCACCTCAAACAGTTTACGCAGCTTCTTGAGCAGGTTGGCCTCAATCTGGCGAACCCGCTCTCTGGAGATGCCAAACTGATCGGCAATGGTCTGCAGTGTCTGGGGTTCATCGTTGAGTAGTCGGCTGCTGAGGATGACCTTTTCCTTCTCATTGAGTTTATCGTCAATCACCGCCAGCACTTCGCTTATCTTTGCCCGCACTTCCTGGCCGGCAACAATATCTTCAATCCCCGGCCCGGTATCCGGGAGAAAGCTCTTCTGTTCATCTTCTGAATCACCGCGCACCGGAGCCTCAAGAGAGACATCCCAGTTGTCCATGCGCTGCCCCATCTGAACGACTTCACTTTCCTTGACGTTAAGCCGTTCGGCCAGCAGTTTGACATCAGGCTTAAAGCCCTGCGCTTCCAGTAACTTTTTTTCCTTGTTAAGGCTGAAAAAGAGTTTGCGCTGAGCCTGGGTGGTGCCGATCTTGACCAAGCGCCAGTTATCCATGATAAACTTGAGGATATAGGCTCTGATCCAGTAGGCGGCATAATAGGAGAACTTCACCCCTCGGTAGGGATCAAATTTCTTGGTTGCCTGCACCAGTCCGACGTTGCCTTCCTGGATCAGATCCATAAAGTTCTGCATCCAGTACTTTTGAAAATCCATGGCAACCTTGACCACCAGGCGCAGGTTGGCTGACACCAGTCGGTAAGCCGCCTCCTGGTCATCGTGTTCCCTGAACTGGATCGCCAGATCTTCCGCCTCTTCACGGGTGAGCAGCTCGTACTGGCTGATCTCCTGAAGATATCGGTGCAGGGCAGGATTACTAACGGCAGGCAGGTTTTCATCGTTGGAGGTCACCACCAGCGGATGAAACTTCTGTTCCTCTTCTCCACCCTGCTCTATACTTGCATCCTGTTCTATATGTGTAAGTTCACTCATATCATCTCCATTATAGCCTGTTTTGAGAAAAAGTTCACGCTAATAAGAGGGAAAAACAGGAGTTGGTTGAAAAGAACACCCTCTTTTCCCTGAATACGTTTATCTTTTCTCCTGTTCATGCTATCTATGCACTCAATGAAATAAGGTGCTGTCAGCATGAGGCACAAAAAAAATAGTCCGTAAATGACGCAGCTTAACAAATCAGGCGTAATCAGCGGATAAAGCAGATATCAGAATAAACTTTCAATTATACAAAGATGAAAAACATAAGAAACTTCAGCGTCGTCGCCCATATTGACCATGGAAAATCCACCCTCTCCGACCGCATGATCCAGCTCTGCGGCCTGGTAGCTGATCGCGACTTCCAAGATCAGCTGCTGGACAGTATGGATATTGAGCGGGAAAGAGGTATTACCATCAAGAGCCAGACCGTCTGCCTGCCCTACACCGCTCAAGACGGACAGGAGTACGAATTGAATCTGGTTGACACCCCAGGTCATGTGGATTTCAGCTACGAGGTCTCCCGAGCCCTTTCCTCCTGCGAGGGAGCCCTGCTCCTTGTTGACGCAGCACAGGGAATTGAGGCTCAGACCCTTGCCAACCTCTACCTGGCCATGGAAAACGACTTGGAGATCGTGCCGGTGATCAACAAGATCGACCTGCCTGCCGCTGAACCGGAACAGGTTGCCTTGGAGATCGAAGAAGACCTTGGTCTGGACAGCGAGATTACCCAACAGTGTTCAGCCAAGACCGGTGAGGGGGTTGCGGATATCCTGGAGGCCATTGTTGAGTACCTGCCCCCGCCCGAGGGCGATCCCGACCTCCCCCTGGAGGCTCTCATCTTTGATGCCAACTATGATCCCTACCGTGGCACGGTGATCTCGGTGCGGATTATGAATGGAACCATCAAGCCCGGCGAACAGATCATCTTCATGCACAACAAGGTCGAATACCGGGTGGAAGAGGTGGGTCAGTTTCTCCTACCCAAAACCAAAAAGAAAAGTCTCTCCGCAGGCCAGATCGGCTATATTATTGCCGGGGTCAAGACCGTTTCCGACACCAAGCCGGGTGACACTATCACCCATAAGGAGAACCCTTGCGCCACTCCCCTGCCGGGATTCAAAGAGGTGCAGCAGGTGGTGTTTTCTTCCATCTATCCCATTACCTCGGATGACTATGAAGACCTGACTTCTGCCCTGGAAAAACTGAAGCTCAATGATGCCTCCCTGACCTATCAAAAGGATTCCTCAGCTGCCCTCGGCTTTGGTTTTCGCTGCGGCTTTCTCGGTTTGCTCCACCTTGAGGTGGTGCAGGAGCGACTGGAACGGGAATTTGATATCTCATTGATCCTCACCGTCCCATCGGTCAAATACCTGGTCTCTCTCCAGGACGGTAAAGAGGTGGTGGTGGACAACCCCACCTACTTCCCCGATCCCGGCACCATCGACTATATCAAAGAACCCTTTATCAAGGCCACCATCCTTATTCCGGAACGGTACATGGGAGCGGTAATGTCGTTGTGCATGGAGCGACGCGGAGAAAACACCCACTACCACTACCCCATGCCGGGTCGGATTGAGTTCACCTGTGAGCTGCCTCTGGCCGAGGTGATTTACGACTTTTACGATAAACTGAAATCAGTGACCCAGGGCTATGGTTCCTTTGACTATGCACTGATAGATTACCGGCAAAGTGACCTGGTCAAGCTCGACATCCTGGTCAACAGTGAACCAGTGGATGCCCTATCCCAGCTGACCCATCGTCAGCGGGCTCGGGAACGGGGCATGAAGGCCTGCGAGAGCCTGAAAGAAGAGATTCCGAGGCAGATGTTCAAAATCGACATCCAGGCGGCCAGTGGCGGCTCCATTTTCTCCAGAACCAATATCTCGGCCCTGCGCAAGGATGTTACTGCGAAATGTTACGGAGGTGATATTTCCAGGAAACGGAAACTGTTGGAAAAACAGAAGGCTGGTAAAAAACGAATGAAAACCGTGGGCAATGTGGAGATACCGCAGCAGGCCTTTTTGTCAGTGCTTAAATCTGATCAGTAGCCACAATCATCGGAAGAAGGTACTCAGGAACTTTTTCGTTCCCTTAGGCTGGAGGGGGAGCGGCATGGTACAGAGGGCAGGTATGTCCGGTGACATCAACGCCCTTCTGGCACATGATGCTGAGAATTTCCTCTTTACTGAAAATAGAATTCTGCTGTTTGGAGATATAGACCAGGCAGTCCTTACAGATATTAAAGGAACATACGTCCAGATCACGCATCTCTTCCCAGCAGGGTCTCGAAGAGTGGGAGGCGACACATTTTTTTGCCTGCTCCGGATCACATTTCATGATTTCCCAGCAGGGCCAGTCTGAGCGAAGTGACATGAGGTTTATTCTCTTTTTCCGCGTTTATTGATTTGTATATTTACAAATTATTTTACAAATTATTTTACAAATAACTCGTCAAAAACCTTCCAGGGCAGACAAATTATTGCGAGACGATTTCTACAAACCAGCATGTCTTACCAATTTTCAACATAGAATGCAAGCCTGTTACGCAGTTCTTTACACCCCTGACCTGTTTTTGCGGAAAAGAGTACCCGTTGACTCGAGCGGATATTAAGAGCTGCATCCAGGGCGGCAGCGTGTTTCACCTGCTTATTCTTTGATAGCTTGTCCGCCTTGGTATAAACCGGTAGCAGTTCCCGCCCCTGCTGGGTGAGCCAGTCGATCAGTTCCCGATCCATTGCCTTGAGTTCATGACGCAGGTCAATGATAACCACCACGCAGGCCAGGCTTTCCCGCTCTGTCAGGTAGCTGGTGATCAGTCGTTCCCAGGACTGCTGTACAGAGCGTGACACCCTGGCAAAACCGTAGCCGGGCAGGTCAACCAGATACAGGGTATCGGCCACGGAAAAATAGTTCAGGCTCTGGGTTTTTCCCGGTTTGGAGCTGGTCTTGACCAGATTTTTCCGCCGTACCAGCCGGTTGATCAGGCTGGATTTGCCCACATTGGAACGACCGGCAAAGGCAATTTCAGGATAGTCCGCTTCCGGGAGTTTCCTCATTGCATAAACTGAATCCAGGAAGCTTACTTGGTTGAAGTCAATCATATTTTTATATAAGTTTTGTTTTTCGATCCGCAGATTACGCAGATTACGCAGATTACGCAGAATTTTACAGATAAAATCTTCGTACCCTCTTTATACATTATGGAAACATCTGATAACCCACTGGTTCCCATGCTCCTGCGTGGGAACCTTGTTTGCCGCTCCAGCGGCAGTACAGGACAGACTCCGTATGTAGGAACGAGGCTGCCATAAGATTTAAACAGGATACAAATCTTCCTTGCAAAGGATCTTTCATTTTATATGCAAAGCAATGTATATTTTTACCAAGCCTACACTGCTTATCTAATCTGCATTATCTGCGTAATCTGCGGATAAATATCAGCTATATTACCTTGTTCAAGCTGTACTCAATAATCCCCTCAGCCCCCATCTTCTTCACCTTAGGGATAAGATCCCGCACCTGATGTTCGGAGATAACCGTTTC
>DAOVTM010000066.1 GCA_030633145.1 Desulfobulbaceae bacterium | reverse complement strand
GGCCACGGCATCAAAATGATAGAGCAGGTCACGGGACTCGGTCTTGGCATCTACGGTATAACGAACAAAGGCCCGACCCAGTTTTTTGGCTGCTGCCCGTGCCAGCTGGGTCTTGCCAATGCCCGGTTCCCCGGTGAGCAACAGGGGACGGTTGCAGGCAATGGCGGTGTTAATGACCTCGACGTACTCTTTTTCAAAGAGGTGGGTGATGGGCGTTCTTGTGCTGCTCAGACGCAGGTTAACGTCGAGTTCACAATCCATGGGCAGAAATAGTCTCTTTTCTTTTTTCCTCTCCTGGCTCATTACCGGTTTTCCTCCTCGTTGTAATCCCGCAGAAACTCTTCTGCCTCAAGAATGATCTGAAACAGCTCCGACAGGTTCATGGTACGATCCCGATCATACACTGATTCAACCTCAAACAGCACCAATTGAGGACACCATTCCCGTAAAATGTCAAGACCTTTCCTTCCCTCTTCGTTCCTGGCCTTATCCAGTATAATATAATGACTTCCAGTCATAGCTCTACAGGCTCTGTCAAGTTGATTGCCGCAGTAACTGCCTCGTTCAATGTTATCCTTCGGCAACTGGTCAATAGGTATTCCTGTTCTACTTCTGGTCGCAAAACTTTCAACAGTATCTTTCAGTTTATCAACAGAGATTTTTCCGGGAACAGTTTTCAGGTAATGCGTCCGGACGATGTCCTTTTTCATCTGATGATAGTTGCTGTCCATACCGGTATTATGACCCGGAGTGATATCAAAAACTGAAGAAAACTGTTCACCGTTGAGTTCAAATTCTGGCCTGCGTTCTTCACTATTTGCGGCCTGCCCTTCTACTTCGGCCTGAACCGGGTCCTCAGCCTTAACTGAAAACGGTGGGGCATACGGATTGTTTTTATACGCTGAAATATCACTGACATCTCGTTGCTCGGCGGTTAACAATGCCAGTAATATCCTGGACAGTCTCATCAGCAGCCGAACCCCCTTGACATCCTGATCTCCACGCATCTTGCCAAAGACACTGGTGAAACAATGAATTATCTTTGACTGCCGGTCTTGAGTCTGTAGATTATGGTACAATGCCTGAGCAAATTGTTCTTGTAAGCGAATCTCATCTGCTGCCGAAATTTTTTCACGGTATCCCTGTTTCAATGTTTCAAATGCCGTAGAGTCCCTGTTCAACTCCTGTACTACATATTTCCTGTGCAGGTTCCAACAGTATTCCGTGCCGGGAGAGACAAGGAAATCTTCCACCTGCCTTAACGGAATGAGGTTATTATCTCCGACTGCATCCAGAGCCGGTGCAATGAATGTAGACCGTAGCCCCTTTCCTCTTTCACCGGTATTCACCCACTGGACAACAGCGGTGAGTTTATTATCCGAATAGACCGGTGAACCGCTGAAACCGGCCCAGAGTTCATCGTCATCCAGCCCTGACAATTTGTCAATGTCAGCGGCTATGTCCTGATCAAAAAGGCCGAACTCGCCTTGCGGTGTTTTCCTGCGGGGACCTCCTTTGGTATTATGGAGGTTTGCGAGATAGCCGCCACACCGGCATACAGCTCCTGAACGAGGTCTATCTTCTGCCAACTCCGTCCAGGCTGTGGGCGCATTTTTACAGGACAGCACATCACAACGAATCAATGCGATGTCATGTTTCTTGTTGAACCAGACAATATTTTTTCGCTCAACAGGAAACGGGCTGCCACCCTCTTTTTTCTCTCCGCTCCTGTCCCACCAGGTTATTTGTACTGGTTTTGACTCATCAAAGCCGTCTCGAAACAACACATGGCAGGAGGTGAAAACCCAGCACGGCCCCAGGGTATAACCTGAGCCGAAGCCAAATCCGGAAGAATTCTTCTTAGGAACACGTATCTCGACGCAATATGGTGTCTTCAACGCAGCCATGGCTTAATACGCAGCCTCCATTTCATTCCGTTCTGAAGCAGGGATCCAGCGAATTTCAGGCATCTACATCGCCGCCTACCTGAAGAGGCACGGATTTCTTTTCACCGCTTCCAGCATCCAGAACCTGATTTTCCGGTTTCAGTTTCAATTTCAGCTTCTGGGTAACCACATCCTTTTCCGTTGCCTTGAACTGGCTGGTAAAGACATAGAATTTTGCTCCCAGTGAGCCGTCCTTGCCCTTTTCCGCTGCAATCTGCAACTCAAGCTCCACATCCTCCACCGTAAAACGGATATCCTTACCCTCACCTTCGGCCTGAGCCTCAGCGAGTTGAGCGCGCAAGCCTTTGATCATTTCTGCAAGTTCGAGTTTGTCTGATTTTTTCTTTGTCATTATTTTTTCCTGTCAATGAGATTGTACGGGTCATCTTTCATTCAGAGGTGGTCAACAATCAGTTAATAGGCATCCTTATTTATCCGATACTGCTCGGTGCGCACAGCGCACCCTACCAGTAATCCTATGCAAACGGCATTGTAGGGTGCGCTGTGCGCACCATTACTGGAGTGGCAAACAAGGTTCCCACGCAGGAGCATGGGAACCAGCCACGCAGGAGCATGGGAACCAGCCACGCAGAAGCATGGGAACCAGCCACGCAGGAGCATGCGCTGTGCGCACCATTACAGATAAATTGCCAGACAGATACAACCTGTTTTTCCCAAAAAAAAAGACGTTTGTCCAGAAAAGAACAAACGCCTTATTTATACATCTCTGATCTGCCGTAAAAACCTCAACCAATCAGCTTATCCTGAGCCTCCAGATACCGAGCCGTGGTCTTCTCCACAATCTCATCCGGCAGAGCCGGCGGCGGTGGCTGTTTATCCCAGTCCAGGGTAGAGAGATAGTCACGAAGAAACTGCTTGTCAAAGCTGGGCTGTCCCCTGCCCGGCTCATACTCATCCTCAGGCCAGAAGCGTGAGGAGTCCGGGGTCAGCACCTCGTCAATAAGGATCAACTCACCGTTTACCATACCCAGTTCAAACTTGGTATCCGCAATAATGATCCCCTTGCTGCGGGCAAATTCCAATGCCTTATTGTAGAGACGAATAGAGATATCCTCCATCTTTGCCACCAGCTCCTTACCGACAATCTCTTCCATCTGGGCCATGGAGATATTCTCGTCGTGCAAGCCCTCTTCCGCCTTGGTAGAGGGAGTGAAAAGCGGTTTGGGGAACTTATCTGACTCACGCATTCCTTCGGGCAGGGCAAAACCGCAGACAGTGGTGTCTTTCTGATAGGCAGCCCAGAAGGAGCCGGACAGGTAGCCGCGCACAATGCACTCGATGGGTACCACCTCCGTGCGTTTGACCAGCATGGAACGTCCTTCCAGTTGCTCCCGGTACTGGTGACACACATCCGGGTACTGATCTACTTCCGCAGAAATCAAATGGTTGGGTACAATATCGGATAAGAGGTCAAACCAGAGCAGAGAAATCCTGGTCAGAACCTTGCCCTTGCCGACTATGGCATCGTCCATGACCACGTCATAGGCGGAAATCCGGTCGGTGGCGATCATGAGGAGCTTATCTTCATGACCAGGTATTTCGTACATATCTCGCACCTTTCCCCGGTGCAGGAGGGTCAAGTCCGGCAGATCAGTACGGGTTACAGCGTTACTCATGATGCATACTCCGTTGTTTTTGTTTTACTCTTACAGGTTCAACTCTTTCTTCACCGCATCAATGACTGCATCACTGGAGACCGCTTCCACGGAGAGGAGGAGACCTTCTTTCTCATAAAATCCGATCAGGGGGGAGGTCTTCTCGTTGTAGGTAGCCAGGCGATGGCTGATGGCCTCTTCGGTCTCATCTTCACGCTGAACAGCCCTGGCACCACAGTTATCACAGATCCCTTCCACCTTGGGCGGATTGGATTTTACGTTATAAATGGTCTGACATTCTGGATTCTCACAGGTGCGTCTGGTACAGAGACGATCCAGGATGATGTCCTTGGGTACATCAATATTGACCGCCTTGTCCAGGGTAATGCCCAGTTTTGCCAGCAGTGCTTTCAACTCCTCTGCCTGTGGGATGGTGCGGGGAAAACCGTCCAAAAGAAAACCGTTGGCGCAGTCGTCTTCCTGGAGGCGTTTTCCCATGATTCCCATGATCAGGGAATCCGGAACCAAATCGCCCCGTTTCATATATCCTTCGGCCTCTTTTCCCAGATCGCTTCCTGCCTGAACAGCACCACGGAGGATGTCTCCAGTGGAAATCTGCACAGATCCGTCAATGGCGGTCAACAGTTTGGCCACAGTGCCTTTGCCAGCACCCGGTGCGCCAAGTAAAATAAGTTTCATTATATTTTCTCCTTATATTTTTGGTAGTTATAGTTATGTATAACGATTATTTCGTTACTCGTATGTCGTATGTACAAATAATGGTCAAAACGTATCCTCTTTAAATGTTATGAGAATCTTGTTAGCCTCGTACCCATGCTCCAGCGTGGGTACGCAATCTGGACGCTCCAGCGTCCTGTAGCAGCCGCTGGAGCGGCAATTAAGGTTCCCACGCAGGAGCGTGGGAACCAGTAGGGCAAGGGAAGTACCATAAATTATAAAAAGGATACGTCAAAACTTATTATATTACCTCATCCTTCCGCTTAATGATAGAGGAAAAATTGATTTTCCCGTATCAAAATATGCAGCAAAAAAAACCGTCCTTAAATCCGCGTAATCGCCTCAACAGGTCGAGCTTTTTTCAATACCCGCAGGGGTATCAACACACTGAAGAACACCGCAGGCAGGACAGCAACAAAGGCGGTAATAAAATACATTGGCCGGATTACAGCATGGGTTACCGCATCCATCCCGAACTCATCAAAGGCATCACTGAACATGGACAGATCAAGGCCGTACTGCTTAAAATACCAGAGGGTCACCCCGCCGACCAGGCAGCCGAGGATAAAGCCGATACTCCCCAAAAAAATGGACTCCATAAATATGATTAAACTGATCTGGCGAAAGCGGGTTCCAAGAGCCAGCATGATCCCGAACTCACGCATTCTTTCCAGCACCGAGACCAGCATAACCCCGAAAATACCCAGTCCGGCCACGCAGAAAATAAGCCCGCTGATGATCATATTCACTCCCTGCATCATTACCCTGGATTGCATCAGAGCCGGGTACATTTCGTCCCACCGTTCCACGTCAAGGTTGGGAAACTTTTGTTGTAAATCCCGCTGCACGGGAACAATATCCCGATCTTGATGAAGCAAGATCGCAACCTGACTCACCTCGCCTGCCAGGGAGAGCAGCCTGGACATCCTGTTGCGGTCAATAAAAACAGCATAGCCGTCAATGGCCAGATTATTGGTCTTGAGGATGCCGCGTACCTTGAAGGGAGCTGCTGCCACATCCGTGTGTTTATCCTGACCCGAGATAATGATCTTGCTGCCAATGCGTACCTGTAGTTTTTCAGCAAGTTTACAGCCGACCAGGACTCCCCTGCCCTGTTTGCCAAAAGCGAATTGTCCTTGCTCCAGATACCCGGCCAGTCGTCCATGTTGTTCTTCCTCTTGCAGGTCTATGCCGACAATCTTACAGCCCCTGGAATAGTGGGCTGTGGCTACAAGCCCATCCTGCCTGATTCGTTTGACATAGCCTGCCACCCGGCTGTCTTCAGCCAGCAATCTGTCTATCGTCGCTCCCTGGCGCACCTGATTGTTGAGGTCAGGATCTAATCGATATCCTTTGGCAAAGAGGGAAATATGGCCGCAGTCACTGCGAATGGCATTGGAGATCATCTGTTCGATCATTCCGTCATAAATACCCTCAATAAACAGTAATCCCCACAGGCTGAGGGTAATCATCAGGATCACTAAAATTGAGCGCACTCTATGGAGCAACAGGTAAGCCGCTGCTATTCGCACGCTCATTTTGAACATAATCGAAGCCCCCTGCGCCATATCCTATACATGAGCCTATACATGAGCCTATACATGACCCTATACATGATTGATCGCCTCCACAGGAACCAGGCCATTGACCTTGAAAATAGGATACAGGGTGGAGAGCATGGACAGGACAAACATCACCACCATATCACGAAGAATTATGAGCGGTGCAAAATCAGTGGGCATGGCCGAGGCAGCCAGACCATACTGTTTGAACTGCTCTTCATAACCGGTAAAGACAATGGGATGAACATTGAAATACCAGGCCAGAGCCGCGCCGATCAAACCACCCATCAGAACGCTCAACAGAGACAGGATACCGCTTTCAAGCAGAAGCATGGACAGTACCTGTCCTGGACTGGTACCGATTGCCCGCAGCACACCAATCTCACGGATACGGGCATAGATTGCCAGCAGGGTATAGATCATGATGACAAAGAAGATAACTATAAAAATGATCCCCAGGGTGATATAGCCGAACATTGAATCAAGCTGCATGGCCTTGACCAGAGAAGCCATGGTCTGATCCCAGCTTGCGACCTGATATTCATGCCCCAGGGCCGTACCTAACTCTCTGGCAAGCCGGGCTGATAGCTCAATTTCTTTAGGCAGGACAATAAAATGGGTGGCATAATTCTCTGTTGCCATGATCTTATCCTGATAGGACTTGCTGATAAAGGCGGAGGAGGCATCAAAATCAAAGAGACCGGTCTGGAAGATGCCCTTAACCCGCAGCAGGTCAGCAGCAAAGGAGTAATCTGCGCCGCTGCCGACAAAGGCCACTTCATCACCCACCTGCAAATCAAGCCGTTTGGCAAACTCATTGCCCATATAGACCTGAGCCTGATCACTGGAGGATAGATAGGCTCCTGTTTTCAGGGACGAGGCAAGCCGGGAAAGATGCTGTTCCTGTTCCGGAACAATACCGGTCAACATCCCGCCCACAGCCTTTTGCTCGGCGGAAAAGAGGACAAAGGATTCAAAACGGGGTGCGAATACGGAGATGTCGCTGTTGCCGGCAAGGATGCGGCTTACAGCCCGTGCATCAAAGATGAGATGATCATAACTTGGCGCATCACGGAACTCTTTGCCGGTTATTTGCAGATAACCGGGATAGATCTCCACCCCGTTCTCGATCATTGTTTTGTGAGAACCATCCATCCAGGCAGTGGAAAAGATCAGCAGACAGGTTGTTACGGTCGTAAGAAGCACGGTAACAATGGATCTTTTTTTATAGGCAGTTATGTTGCGTAAAGCGAGTTGGATAAGCATAGCCGGAGTCTTACGATTTAAAAATATACTATAAAAAGATTTGCTCTATTTTTATCATAGTTGTTCTGTACCGTCACTTACAAGAAAAATTCATTTCTCTGACCAATCATTTTATGAAGATAGACAGGAACCACAACTGAAATGTTTCGTTTTTGCGTTGACAGGCAAGGGAAAAAAATTGTAAGTTACAGCTCACTAAGAGAAATCATTACTATTCTGACTGTTGATTAGGAAACAGTGTTCATAAAACGCATCGTAAGGCCGTACATCTCCACATAACCTCAACACGGGACAAACATAAGATGAGCGAAAGAAAGTCTGCGAAAAAAAGCAAGCCACCTGAAGAAAAAAATGAACCTTCTCAAAAAATAGTACCGGTTACCGCTCAGAATAAAAAGAGTGCGGATAAAAAGGTTGCTACGGAAAAAAAGAAAAATACCGTTAAAAGTAAGGCAAAGTCCGGGCAAACAAAAATCAAAAACAACAATCCCAAGACAATTGTCGTTGATGGTGAAAAGGTTAAATTAAAAGAACTCCTCAAGGTGCATAAGGAACTCAGTGAAGGAGCACCCAAGCTTAATAAATTCCAGAAAAAAGGCATCCGCCGTTATCACCGTGAGGAGATGCTCAAGCCATACCAGGCCGAACTGATCAAGCTGCAGCAATGCCTGGAAGACTCGGGTCGAAAAATGATTATTCTCTTTGAAGGCCGTGACGCAGCTGGAAAAGGAGGAACCATCCGCCGGGTGACCCGCTATATGAACGAAAAACACTATCGGATTGTTGCCCTGGGTAAACCGTCAGACGTACAGAAAAGCCAGTGGTTTTTCCAGAAATACATTGCCGAGCTTCCCCGTGGTGGCGAGGTCGTTCTCTTTGACCGTAGCTGGTACAATCGGGCCGTAGTGGAACCGGTCTTTGGTTTCTGTTCCGATGAGGAGTACAAAAACTTTATGCGGGGCGTGACCGGTTTTGAAAAAGACCTGGTCAGACAGGGGACGATCCTGGTGAAACTGTACTTCTCTGTTACCAAAGAAGAGCAATCCAAACGGTTTAACCGTCGCAAGAGCGATCCGCTTCGCCAGTGGAAGTTATCGGAAATTGATGTCCAGGCTCAGGATCGCTGGGATGATTTCACCCACCAGAAGTATGAGATGCTCAAACGCACCCATACCAATATTTCTCCTTGGACTATCATCCGTTCCAATGATAAACATCTTGCCCGTTTGAATGCCATGAAGGTCATCCTCAACGCGGTTCCCTATAAACGGGAAAACTCAACGCTTGATTTTGTTCCGAATCCGGATGTGGTTATCTCAGGGGCAAGGGAAAAGGAACTGATGGATGCCCAGCAGATTAAACTTGGTAGTTTTGTGGGATAGCAATTTTTTGTTGATAAATGGCACTTTCCATATTCGATCTTGATAATACGCTCCTCAGCGGTGACAGCGATCACGGCTGGGGACAGTTTCTCGTTGATAAAAAAATTGTTGACGGCCCCAGGTATGAGGCCGCCAACACCCGCTTTTATGAACAGTATAAAGCGGGTGTGCTGGATATTTACGAGTACTGCGCCTTCAGCTTTCAGCCCCTGGCCGAACGATCCATGGAGGAGTTACAGATTCTTCATGATGAGTTCATGCACGAGGTAATCCGCCCCATGATGGGAGAACTGGCTCAAAAGCTTGTCGCCAGACATCGCAGCCAGGGGAATACCCTGATGGTTATTACCGCAACCAACTCCTTTATTACCGCCCCCATAGTCGATGCCTTTGGTATTGACAATCTGCTGGCTACTGATCCAAAAATCGTAGCTGGATCTTATACCACTGAAATTGAGGGGATTCCCTGTTTTCACGAGGGAAAGGTGAGAAGATTGCAAAACTGGCTGCAACAGAACAATGCGACCCTGGACGGCAGTTGTTTTTACAGTGATTCCATCAATGACCTGCCCCTGCTGGAACAGGTGGACACCCCAGTGGCAGTAGATCCTGATGATAAACTGGGAAAAGTTGCACGGTTGCGGGGGTGGGAGGTTATCTCTTTGCGGGGGGATTGATACGTTTTATTGCCTCTGCTCTGTTCATCTCTTCAAGCAATGCTGTTATGCCTGGAGCGATGATAATTGCAGAAGATGGAACCTGCTTGCAGTGAAGGCATAATCATCTTCGCTTTCATCTATAAGCCTTATATAACCATGCTTGTCAGCCCCTTCATCAGGAATAACCTGATACAGCTTGCCGATTTGCAGAGAAGCTTCATATCCTTCGTTATCAAAGCAAATTGCAAATTGCATTTTTTTCCTTCTTGTTTCCTCAGTTTTCCTAATCAAGGAACGGTAGTTTAATCTTGAATTCTCTTTTACCTACGCCATGTGCTTCATACCAATGTAATTCGGCAAGGTGAACCGTACGTATCCTCTTTACAATGTATGATTAATCGGGCAACCGGGTAGGGTGCATTCTATGCACCATGACCAAGACTCATATTCGCATCAACACGAACCGTGATATTTAACGCATATTGGGTATGGTTCAAACCGTTTTCGGTGCGTGAAACGCACCCTACGGCGTGTCTGCATAGCTTGAAACAACAGGATGTTTTCCATAAAATTTAACAAGGATACGTTATTTTTTACAGTGATTCCATCAATGACCTGCCCCTGCTGGAACAGGTGGAGACCCCGGTGGCAGTAGATCCTGATGATAAACTGGGCGAGGTTGCACGGGTCGCGGGGGGTGGGAGGTTATCTCCCTGCGTGGAAAATGATCAACGCCGTTTCTTATAATGGCGGCGGGATGAACCTCGATTTTTGTTGCCCGTGTTCTTTGGAGGACTCCCCTTGGGCGGCTTAACCAGCAAACTCTCCTCTGGCTGAACACAGACAAGTGGTTTACCGATGAACTCTTCAATATCCGGCAAATAAAAGGCACCCTCTTCACAGGCAAAGCTGATGGCAATACCTGACTTTCCTGCCCTGCCGGTTCTGCCGATACGATGGACATAATCTTCCGGCTCGTACGGCAGGGTGTAGTTGACCACATGACTGATGCCGTCAATATGTATTCCCCGGCCTGCCACATCGGTGGCAATCATCACCTTGACCCTTCCTTCTCGAAAACTCTCCAACCTTGCAGTTCTCTTATTCTGTGGAACATCACCGGTAAGAAGGGTACAGTTAATGTTATTTCGACGCAAACGGTCGTTGAGCCTTCGAGCCTCACTCTTCATATTGGTGAAGACCAGGATACGTTCGTGTTCTTGACCGGTGATCAGGTTATAGAGTACGGCATACTTGTCATCCGAGGTGGTGGTATAAATGACCTGCTCAACGGTATCAATGGCCACCTGTTCCGGCTCACTCTCTATGGAGATCGGCTTTACACACCACTGAGAAGCCAGGTGTTTGACTTCCTCGGTGATCGTTGCTGAAAAAAGCATGGTCTGACGCTTGTCTTTGGACGGTGTCTGGTAGATTATCCTGCGCACATCCGGGATAAAGCCCATATCCAGCATCCGGTCAGCCTCATCAAGCACCATAATTCCGGCTTCTTTCAAATTAATAATCTTCTTGGAGGAGAAATCCAGCAGTCTGCCGGGGGTGGCAACGATGACATCCACCGGGCGATCACGGAGCATCTGCTCCTGCTTCTGGTAGTCTGTGCCGCCATACACAGCCACAATTCGCAACGGGGTATATTTTGCAAGTGCCTGACCGTCCTTAGCAATCTGGATGACCAATTCACGAGTAGGGGCAATAATCAAAGCCCTGGGTGTTCCTTTTTTGCGTTTTTCTTTTTTTGCTCGGTTTTCACGTATTTGCTTTTGAATCTCTCTATCCTCATTGAGCATCCTGGTAAACATGGCAATGAGAAAAACTGCACTTTTACCGGTTCCTGTTCCGGCTCGACCAATTATATCCTTCCCCTCTATACAGTCGCCAAGGGCCTTCTCCTGGATAGGGGTGCAGTATTTAAAATCCAGGTCAGCGATGGCATGCATAAGTGCCGGCGGCAGGGAAAAATCATGAAAGCGGCTCTTGCCCTCCATGGGAACTACCTTGAACCGGGCAACAGTCCATCTTGGCTTTTTCTTTCTACTTTTCTTTTTTTGTTCTGGATCAGTATGGCGGTACTTGCCGGGTTGGGGTTGTTGCGGCTGTTCCTCCGGCCTGACAATGGCTGTTGGTCGGGGTGCTGTTTCCTGCTGCGCTGGACTCTTCTCTGCTTGAGAAGGCGATCCAGAGTGTTTAAGCTTTCTGCCGGATCGGGCAATACGTTTTAACTTGTTTCCAGCGCGATTGAGGAATCTTTTTATCATTATATTTCCATGGGGATCAGGGACAACGTCTATGGGGAAGTACTGACAAAAAAAAAGACCCCGCGAATGCGGAGTCTTTCAAAAATTCTGTGGGAATTTTTATAACTCTTACTGCTATCAGCGGTTACTGCTGAACAACATTCTCTGCTGCGGGTCCCTTGGGGCCGTCAACAACATCAAAGGTTACTCGTCCGCCTTCATTAAGAGATTTGAATCCCTCAGCCTGAATTGCAGAGTGATGAACAAACACGTCTGGTCCGCCATCTTGCTCAATAAACCCAAAACCCTTAGCATCGTTAAACCATTTTACTGTACCTTCAGCCATCTTGTACTACTCCTTACTGTTCGCAGCTCATCCTTGAACCGCTTAATGATAAAAACCGGAAAATAAGAGGTTAAAATATTTTAAAATTTCCTATTCACCGGCTGGTAGTCACAATGTTGAAATCTATGAATCAACTGAGTAACTACTCAACTATTCTTTCACAATAATCAATAATTTTATATTAGCAACATATTTTTTAAAAAAAATGTATAATTTTACTTTGTCAGATGAGTCAACGGCTCGTAACATCCCGTCGAAAAGTTATTTTTCGTAAGCCCAGTCAATGGATGTTTGCCTTCTTTCGCTTGCTCCGCAACTCACTTATCCACTCTGGTTACTGCAGTTTGTGCTTTGAGCAAAGATGACTTTCTTCCAAGGACTCTCACAAAGGTAACTGTTCTGTTCCGAGAAAACATGCACACGCTCGGAACAGAACGGTCAGTTTCATGTATATCCGCATGCTCGCCAT
>DAOVTM010000183.1 GCA_030633145.1 Desulfobulbaceae bacterium | reverse complement strand
GGCATCCATGGCATACATGGTATCCCGGACACCGGCACTGTGACCACCGCTTCCAGATACGATCCCAGCAAGGGTACCGGGGCAGTCACCCTGGGAAAGATATCAACCCGCTGGACATTGAGTCCCTGATCACGCCAGAAATTTACATACTCAGCCTTCCAGGAAAAGTCGATCCCGGTCTCATAGATCGGCAGCAGACCAGTATATTTAAACTGTGGCAGACGCATGACAATGGAGGTACAGGTGGTGTCATTATCCACGGTGACACAGTCGTTCTCTTCATAGACATCATCAAAGGCTATCAGCCCCGCCTCAAGCGAGGTGCCGTTGTCCCATGAACGTAAGGTTCGTAAACTGTTGCGCCGTTCATCCACAGTCTTGGCCTGGAAACCACGGCCAAACTCGGAAGAGTAGCGGGCTTCGGTTAGATTAAATCCGGTCAGACCGGTATTGAACTCAGTGAGGTAGTCCCGATCTGAGACAATATCAAGATCCATACGGGTGGTCCAGTCGCCAAAATCCTGATCCATTTTACCCCTGATCCAGTAACGATCCTGGTTCAGATGGGTATAACCTCCGTCAATATAGTAATCATAGTTATCTGGATTATCCCAGTCAATGAGAGAATCACTGAGGTAATTAGCCATCAAGGATCCCTTGGAATCAGGATTCAACACATAACGAAACTCACCACCAATCATGAAACCGCGTTTCTCTATATACCTGGGGTAGAGGGTTATATCACTGCTGGGCGAGAGGTTGACAAAAAATGGCCATTCAAAACCAAAGCCGTCCCGTTCAGACAAGGTCATATTAGGAAAGAGGAACCCGGTCTGTCTGGATCGTTTGGCAGGCAGGATCATGATCGGGGTGTAGAGGATCGGTACATTTTTTATCCGAAAGGTGGCATGTTTAAGATAGGCATAGCCGCCGTCAGTGATATCGGCCTCTTTCGCCTTAAAACTCCATGGAGGCGTTTCCCCTTCCTTGAGTTTACAGGTGATGAGCCAGCCGTCCTCAATGTGATAGGTGACATCGCCAGTCTTTTCAATCACCCGGCCTTCAAAGTGCATCTCCTTATACTGACGAATAATCGTTGCATCCTCAAAGGTGCCGGTTTCTCGGCTCAGGTTGACCAGTCCCGAAGCGGCTGTGAGTTGATCCGCGCCCACATCAATCAGGACGTTACCGCGAACCTTGACGGTTCCCAGATCCACATCATGAACCATCCAGTCCGCCTTGATAGTGGTTATAAGGGTGGTGGTGGTGACCATCTCATCATTGTCCGCAGTCTCTGCCTCCTCGTCCGTTGCAATCGTATCGTCAGCCGCTGCGGGAGTAGCACTGATAACGGGTAAAGACTTTGATGTTGCCTTAGGGTCATTCTCAAGGTCACTCCCAGTGTCTATCTCAGGGTCTGCAGTCTGCGGAATCTCCACCTCAACCAGTCCGGCAGGTGGAGTTTCCCGGCTTTTTTCCCCGCTCAGATCAATGGCACTGTTATCAGTAAGCGCAGGCAGTGCCTTGCTGCCTGTGGACGCAGCATCATCGGCTGGTGTATCCTGGGCAAAATCTCCCAGGAGGTCACCCCAGTCATTTTGTTTAGCGGCTTTTTTCTGCCGGGTTACCTGCTCAGTCTTGGTCAGGACAACATTGCCCTCAGCAATGACACTGGGCGGATCTTCATACCTGGTCATCTTGTCGGCCTGTATCTCCCACTGCATAACCTTAAGGGTTTCCGCACCAGTCTGCGCAGACGGGAAAAGAATAAAACTGACGGGCAGTAAAACGAGTGAAACGATCAGGGACAGGGATTTAGTGTATTTCACCTCGACCAACTCCTGTAGTGTGCTGAAAAGAGGGAGGATTATAGTAATCCAACCAAGGTTTTGCCGCTTTGATTCTTGCCTGTTTCCATGCGTACCTGCCAGTCGGTCAAAAAACCGACCTGCAGGATAACTCAAGCATAAACTGTGCCAGGAAAAGCAAGAATAAGGCTCTCAATAGTATAAAAAACTGTACGAGTTACAAATCTACGCTTCCTGGCAGTTTGTGTCAAGGAAAAAGGGAAAATCACCGGCAACGATGGTGCTACCCGTACGGGAATAATCATTATCTGCGCCTGAGGCAATTTTACTGTTGCGATTACGTTGAAAGTGCTTTATGAACAAGCTTAAATTATTGTAAGAAAAGATGTTCCACCACTCTCTACTATGAATCATATCTTCGGCCCGGTGAATTCCAGGCGCCTCGGACGTTCTCTTGGCATAGACCTCTTCCAGAAAAAAATCTGCAACTTAAACTGCATTTACTGCGAGGTAGGTGCAACCACGCACCTGACCTGTGAACGAGCCGAGTATGTGCCGACCGCTGATATTATCAGAGAGATAGACCACTGGTGCCAGCAGCCGGAACAGGTCGCTGAACTCGACTTTGTGACCATCACCGCCAGTGGAGAACCGACCCTCCACTCGGGGTTTGGAAGAGTTGCGGCTCACCTCAAGGAGAGTACGGCAAAACCTATCGCAGTTTTGACCAACGGAACAACCCTGTCCGATCCGCAGGTATGCAACGAGTTAGCGCAGTTGGATATAGTTATCCCCTCCCTTGATTCCGCCCGGCTCGACAGTTTCAGAAAAATTGACCGCCCGGCCACCTGCCTTGACCTGGAAGAGATCATTGAGGGATTAATTTCATTTTCCCATGCCTATTCGGGAAAACTGTGGTTGGAGATTCTCCTGGCTCGAGGGATCAATGACTCAGCCGAAGATGTGGCTGCCCTGTGCCGGGTTATCAAGCAGATGCGGATCGACCGAATTCAGTTGAATACCGTGGCCCGTCCTCCCCTGGAGTCTTTTGCCCAGCCCCTTGAGCAACAGCAGATGAAGGCCATCGGAGAGCAGCTGACAGAGGCAGGCCCACCTGTGGATTTACTGGCAAAAGGTGCCAGTCAAGAGGACGAACAGGCAGAACAAAGAGAGCATCAGCTAACCAGTGAGGCAGACAAGGCACCATTGCTGGCTGAGATTACAGAGATGTTAAAACGGCGGCCATGTACAGCCGCAGATATTAACCGCACCTTCCATCTCGGTGGTGCGGACAAAGTTGAGCAGCTTCTTGATTCGCTTGTCCAGGACCGAAAAGTACAGCAACGGATCCATAACGACAGGCTTTACTATCAACTACGACCGGAATAAGACTGGCTGCTGAAAAAAATACTATTTGAGTAAAGGAAACCATGAGTAAGAGCGAAAAGACCCCGGCAGACCGGGAAAAGGACAACGAGAGCAGCAAACCCGTGCGCAAGGTAAGTACCGGTGCCTGGTGGAAGAGCAGTATCAAAACCGGGGATAAACCGGAAAAAAAGAAAGCTACACCCAAGAAAGCTGCGCCTAAGAAGGCCGCAAAGGAAAAACCGCAAAAGAAAACCACTGCCAAGGCAAAGCCGAAACCGCAGCCGCAGCCGAAACGATCCCCAAAGCCAGCCGTAAAGCGCAATGCAAAAGCTGTTGATGTTAAAGCTGCTGATACTACAAAAACCGAGGCAGTACCAGAGGTAAAAAAAGAGGAAATAAAAAAAGAAACAACCAATACCAGCAGCAAAAAGGCAGAGCAACCCTCTGAAAAACAGCCGCAAAAAGCGAAAAGGGGACAGAGCCGTAATGAAAAGAGTGACAAGCCCGCCTCTGCGAAGCAGAAAAAAGAAAAAAAGGTCATTTCCAAGCTATTGATTAATGCTGAAGAACCTGAGGAGTGCCGTATTGCTTTGCTGGAAAACGGTCGCCTTGAATCGTTCCATGTCAACACCGTGGTTCGGGAACGAACCAAGAATAATATCTATAAGGGCAGGATCGTGGCTGTGGAGGCCAACCTGCAGTCCGCCTTTGTGGAAATCGGTACCGGCCGCAACGGCTTTCTCCCCTTCAGTGACATCCATCCAGAATACTACAAGGCAGATATCAGTGAAAAAAGCCGTAAACTGATCAAGGAACAGCAGTGGAAAAAACTGAAGATTGAAGACGTTGTCCAGCGGGGCCAGGAGGTGCTGGTTCAGGTGGTCAAGGAGGTAACCGGCAATAAGGGTGCCAACATGACGACCTATCTCTCCCTGCCCGGTCGCAGCCTGGTGCTGATGCCCGGCAGCGACAGCCACGGAATTTCCCGTAAAATCGCAGGGGAAGGTCAGCGGGGACGGTTGCGAGAGATCATGAACACCCTGAAGATTCCCGAGGGAATCGGTTATATTGTTCGTACTGCCAGCGCAGAGATCACCAAGACCGCCCTGCAGCTGGATCTCCGTTTTCTCCTTGGATTGTGGAAAGAGATCAAAGAGAAAGGCCAGAGCAGCGAAACACCAGCCCTGGTCTTTGAGGAGCAGGACACTGTGGTTCGCTTTCTCCGTGATCATTTTGTCCCGGATATCCAGGAGATCACGGTTGATACCCAGGAATCCTATGAGCAGGTCACCCAGTTTGTCAGCCTTTTACCGGCTCGACAGAAAAAGGTGCAGGTTAGACTGCACAAAGGTGTCAAGCCGCTCTTTAATCAGAATAATATTGAAGAGCAGATCGAGTCGATCTATCAGCCACAGGTACCGCTGCCCTCGGGCGGCTCCATCGTCATCGATCCCACCGAGGCTTTGGTTGCCATTGATGTCAACTCGGGACGAACCTCTAAAAAAGGGGATTTCGAGGAATCCATCTTCCTGGCCAATATGGAGGCCGCAGATGAACTGGCCCGGCAGCTCCGCTTGCGCGACCTGGGCGGCCTGATCGTGGTTGACTTCATCGACATGCGCAGCAAGAAGCATATCAAGGACGTGGAAAAACAGGTCAAAAACGCCATGAAACGGGACAAGGCCAAGGTAGGACTCAGCCGTATTTCCCGTTTCGGACTCATGCAGATCTCTCGGCAGAAGATGGGTGCGCCTATTGAAAAGGGCAGTTATCGCCGCTGTGAATACTGTGATGGACGGGGGGTGGTTCGTTCCGTTGAGACCCTGGCTCTGTTCTATCTGCGCCGGATCCAGACCGGGGTCAGCCGTAAAAATGTCAGCCGGGTGGAGGCTCGCCTGCCTTTGGAGGTCGGCCAGTACCTGTTGAACAAAAAACGGCTTGAACTGACCGAGCTTGAGAGTAAACACCAGTCCACCATAGATATTATTCCCCGCCCTGAAATGAAACCAGGCGAGAACAAGATCGATTTTCTATCTGCTCCGGTAAAGACGAACGAACAGGCTTAACCCCTTCTGCGAGGAGCTGGCAAAAATTCCTTGTCAAAAATTCCTGACTAGGGTATAAAGATGCATCCATTGCGCCTGTAGCTCATCTGGATAGAGTATCGGACTACGAATTCGAGGGTAGCAGGTTCGAATCCTGCCAGGCGCACCAAACAACTCAAGCGTTAGCTTGTTTCCATATCTACACATTGTGTAGCCATAATACAGTTAAAGGCATAGGATGACCATTATCCCATGCCTTTTTCTTTTTCTACTCCGCCATTTCTCTGGGCAATGAATATATTTGTTTTATTGGTTTGACAGGTGTGATACTATTTTAATTAGTACACATACTCGCATTGAATTCAAGGATACACCAAACAGGAAAAAGCAATGATACAATCATGGACGTATGATCAGTTAACAAAAGTCAGACAGTTTCGTCCAGAACTCGTTGATCAAATCATTGATGACACCTTGACCAGTCAACCTGAATTAAACTGGTTACTCGTTGTTGGAGCTTATCTGGATCAAGAAATTAATTTAGGTAAGGCTGCTGAACTATTAGGCATACATCGCCTTGAACTACAGGACAGATTCAAGGAACAAGGTATTCCGATTCGTATGGGTGCTGAGACAAAAGAAGAGGCTCAGGCGGAAGTATCAGCAATCTCTCAATGGAACGAATCGACCAGAGAAAAGTCTGAAGTAGAATGATTCTGCTTGATAATACAGTATTGTCCAACTTTGCCGTAATCCAGCAACCTGAATGTCTTTGGCAAGCATTTGCAGAAGGTGTTGGAACATCGAAACAGGTATTTCAAGAAATGGAAAGAGGTGTACAGCTTGGTCGATTACCAAAGTGTGATTGGTCGTGGCTGCATCGCTTCCAATTAACCGATGCTGAAAACAATCAGTTTTATCATTTGAATGATCATTTAGGAAAAGGCGAAGCAGCCTGCCTTTCTATTGCCTTTCACAGAAAATTCAAAATAGCAACTGATGATAAAGATGCGCGGCGTTGGGCAATGCGATTATTGATACCTTTTACAGGGACTTTAGGCATTCTTGCTGCTTTGGTACGTCAGAAACAAATGACACTGGATGTGAGTAATGATGCCTTACAAGAGATGATAGCAGTTGGTTATCACTCACCTGTTACTCATTTGAATAATCTTGTAAAGGATCACCAATCACCTCTTTAGCCTCAAAGGGTGTACTTATTCCTTGAACACGATGAACGTAAAAAAAACAGGTGAAAAGCTGACCATGAACGAGAAGCGACCAGAAGAAGACTGGCAGGAAAACGAGTTAGCCAAAGCCTTGAATCGTTTTCCAGAGCGCAAAGAGTCATTCACCTGCCACGGCGGACGTGAGGTGGAGCGGTTAGCCTTGCCCGAGGACGGGGAGGAAAACCGACTCGACAGGATCGGTTTTCCAGGCCGCTTTCCCTTTACCCGGGGAGTGCAGCCCACCATGTACCGAGGACGGTTGTGGACCATGCGCCAGTATGCCGGTTTTTCCACTGCTGCCGAGTCCAATGCCCGCTACCGCTATCTGCTCGACCAGGGCCAGACCGGTCTCTCTGTGGCCTTTGACCTGCCCACACAGATCGGCTATGACTCAGACGACCCCATGTCCCTGGGCGAGGTGGGCAAGGTCGGGGTTGCCATTGATACCCTGGCCGATGTGGAGACCCTCTTTGACCGCATTCCCCTGGATCGAATCTCCACCTCCATGACCATCAACTCCCCGGCCATGGTTCTACTGGCCATGTACATCGTGGTTGCGGAAAAACAGGGGGTTGCCAGTGAAGAGATCAAGGGTACCATCCAGAATGACATCCTCAAGGAATACGTTGCCCGTGGCACCTATATCTTTCCACCAAAGCCGTCCCTGCGCTTGATCACCAATATCTTCCAGTGGTGTGCGGACAAGGCCCCGAAATTCAACACCATCTCCATCTCGGGTTACCATATCCGGGAGGCGGGTTCTACAGCATCCCAGGAGGTCGCCTTTACCCTTGCCAACGGTTTAACCTATATCCAGACCGCCCTGGATGCCGGGCTTGAGCTGGACGTATTTGCCCCGCGCCTGGCCTTTTTCTTCAACGCCTCCTCCAACCTGCTGGAAGAGGTTGCTAAATTCCGAGCCGCACGCAGGTTGTGGGCAACCCTGTTGCGGGATCGGTTCAAAGCGGAAAAACCATCCACCATGATGCTCCGCTTTCATACCCAGACCGGCGGATCTACCCTGACCGCCCAACAGGTGGACAACAATATCGTCCGGGTTACCATCCAGGCCCTGGCCGCTGTTCTGGGCGGTACCCAGTCGCTGCATACCAACTCCCGGGATGAGGCTCTGTCCCTGCCCACCGAAGACTCGGTACGAACCGCCTTGCGTACCCAGCAGGTTATCGCCCACGAATCCGGGGTGGCCGACACTGTGGATCCCCTGGCCGGTTCCTGGTATATTGAACAGCTCACCGATACCATTGAAGCAGAGGCCCTGGAACTGATTAAGCAGGTTGATCAGTTCGGCGGGGTGGTTGCCTGTATTGAAAACGGCTTTATTGCCGGACAGATTGAAGACTCGGCCTATCAATACCAGCAGGCGATTGAATCCGGTGAACAGGTTATTGTCGGAGTCAACAAATTCCAGATAGAAGAGGAGGCAGAGGTGCCGGTGATGCGGGT
>DAOVTM010000140.1 GCA_030633145.1 Desulfobulbaceae bacterium | reverse complement strand
TCCAGCGGCTGTACAGGACGCTGGATCGTCCAATTTACGTTCCCACGCAGGAGGTAAGCGAGCCTGCGAGACTCCGTCAGTAGGAACGAGACTGCCATAAAATTTAAACAGGATACACATGAGGTTTGATATGAAATTACAACTGAAGTCTTTTGCGATTCTATTCACTCTGCTCATAATTATCACTATTACTCCGGTTTGGGCAGAGGAAAAAGAGACCCCTCTGGGAGTGGGCGGTTTTAAACTGGGTACCTCCATAGATGAGTATGAGTTTATCAGCTACAAGAATTACCTCAAACAGGTGGTTATTGATAAATATCCCGGCTTTCGCAAAGGGGTGATTGAATATGGTGTCTGCGAACGGCCCGGAGAAATTGTCAAGATCAAGCTCAAGTACCAGGATTCGAGCAGGAAGTTTTATAAGAAACTCTTGAAACGGTTTAAGAAAAAATTTGGCAAACCAGATGAGTTTGCCGGTGATAGTTTCGGCATTGTTGTCTGCTGGAAATGGTATTTTGTCGATAAGGACGGTAACCGGGTATCGCTCCTTCTCCAGCATAACCTGAAGAACACCAATGAGGTTATCGGCAATATGGTTAAAATGCAGTACCCGGATCGGGTTGAAGCGGAACGGAAGTGTTTTAACAAGGCGTGTGAAACCCATAATCCAGATGCCTTCAATAAGATCCAGAATCCGCCTGAACCGGACAAGGATACCTGGCAGAGCCTGATTCCCCGTTGATGAGTGAATTGCAGCAGCAGATTGCCTGGAACGGGATCAGTTTCCAGGCTCCGCTCAGCTGGCAGCCGGTGGTGATCCTCAAGGATTACCTCTTGTTTGAGGAGCAGTATCAGCCGGTTTGCGAGATAAAATGGAAGCAGGTTAGGGGCAGTGTTTCCGTTGAGCGGCTCCTGAAACAACTCCGTGGTTCAGCAAAAAAAAAAGGCAGCAAAAAAGGCAGCCTCGAGCAGCAGGTCAGTGAAGAGCCTGTTCCCGAGCAGTGGCAGCAGGAGCTGGCACGGTATAACAGTTATTGCTTTACCTGGCAGGGCAGTACCAATCGCGGTACCGGACTCCTTCTCCACTGTCCACACTGTGATCTGACCATATTGCTGCAGTTGTATTACTATAAAAACCGTGACCAGTTTGCCCCGGTTTTCCAACAGCTGATAACGACCCTGCGTTGTCACCAGCAGGGAGAGTCCCAGGCGTGGTCCATCTATGATCTCGCCTTTTCTCTGCCAGCGGAAGCTGTTCTTCAGTCCCAGGAATTCAATACCGGTCGTTATGTAATCTCTTTTCAACTGGATGAACTTTCTTTCAGCCTGCTGCGCTTTAAACCGGCCCGGGTGTTGCTGGAGGGCGGTGGGCTTGACAAACTTGCCCGACAATTGCTGGTTCATGGCGAAGAGAGGATAAGCGGGGAGGAGGGAGTTGACGTGGATGGCGATGGCTATGGCAATGACTATGGCTGCTGGCAGCAAGAGGCTGATAGGTTCCAGCGATTCAAGGCCAGCCTGCGGCGTAAACAGGCAGACCATTTTCTCTGTTTACGCTATGATGCTGCGGAAAATGTCATTCTGGGGGTACAGGCGCAGTCAAACCAACCCATTGACAGCAGCAGGATAGAGGGATTTCTCCAGAGATGTAAAGCACGATGAGCAGGCAGAAAGAGACCCAATTAGCTGCACCGCTGCATCGACAACAGGCCCTGTCCTGTATTCCGATCTGTAATCCCGAGGTCAAGGCAGAGGAGCAGGAGGATGGGCTGCTACTCTCCTGGCCGGTGGAGGTTAAGCCCTGGTTTCAGTCGGTCTTTAAACGGTTCTCCCATCGGCCATCCAATAGGGTCACCCGCAAGCTGCAGTTGGATGTCCTGGGCAGTTCAGTCTGGCAGCTGGTGGATAATCAGCTCACTGTGGCTGAGATTGTGGAGCGGTTTCGCACAACGCACCAGCTGGGGAGCCGGGAGGCAGAACTTGCCGTGACCGGCTTTCTCAAGGATCTGGGAAAACGGGAGCTTCTTGCCATGCGGGAGGGAGGCTAATTCCCATTATTTACATTATTGTCATTATCCAGCACCTGCTGCACCGTCTCCAGCAGTTCTTTTAAGGAGTAGGGTTTACTGACCGAGGCCGTAAAGCCGTATGCCGCATAGTCGGCCACCACCGGATCATTGGAGTACCCGCTGGAAACAATCACCTTTGCCGCAGGATCAATTTCAAGCAGTTTGGCAACCGCCACTTTTCCTCCCATTCCGCCGGGAATAGTCAAATCCATGATGACAAGATCAACCGGCTCCCCTGTCTCCATCTGCTGCTGGTAACGTGCCAGAGCCTCTTCTCCGTCTTTGACCGTTATTGCGGTGTAGCCGCCATTTTCGAGCATACTTCTGGATACTGCGCGGATAATTTTTTCATCATCCATGACCATTACAGTACCGCTGCCCGGCTCAAAAGTATTCTTTTTCTCACTGCTTTCCTTTGCCTCTTCCCGGGTGGCAGGCAGGTAAACGGTAAAACAGGTGCCTTTTCCCGGAGAGGATTGAACCGTGATATAGCCGTCATGTTTCAGGATAATGGAATGACAGATAGCCAGACCAAGCCCGCTTCCCTGTTGTTTGGTGCTGTAATAGGGGTCAAAGACCCTGGAGACATTTTCCGGCTGGATGCCGACTCCTGTATCACGGATGGTCATCATGACGTATTCGCCCCGTGTGAGTGGAAGCTGGCTGTCCGGAGCAACGCGCAAGTTCTCACAGGAAAGGTCTATGGTGCCGCCCCCTGGCATGGCCTGGATACTGTTCAGGATCAGGTTCTGGATAACCTGGCTTATCTGTCCCTTGTCAATAAAGGCTCCGGACAGGTCATTGGCAAAGCTGTAGGTACATTTCACCGAAGAGCCGGAAAGGGCAAATTCCGCAGTCTCTTTTATAATCTGAGGCAGGGAGGCATTCTCCCGGATCGGCTCTCCTCCCTTGGAAAAGGTCAGCAGTTGCTGGGTCAGTTTCCTGGCACGAAAGGAGGCCTGCTCCGCACTTTCAAGGAGCGGTAATGCCTGACCCTCCTGGTCAACATACAGCTTTGCCAGGCTGATATTGCCCAGCATTCCGGTGAGAATATTGTTGAAGTCGTGGGCAATGCCTCCGGCCAGCACGCCAATGGATTCAAGTTTTTTGGTTTTAAAGACCTGTTCACGCATTTTATGCTCTTCCGTGGTATCGTGGAAGACAAAGACCACCCCGATTACCTGGTCATCGCGATCACGGATGGGGGAGCCGCTCTCGGAAATAGCCCGGCGAAATCCGTTTTTGTCCTCAAGGAGGATGTCATCGCCTTCCTGAGAGATTCTGCCCAGTTCCATGACCCGATGTACTGGATCGGTGCAAACGGTTTCATAGTCCTGACAGATTACCTTGAAGATCTTATGCAGGGGTCTGCCCATAGCCTCTGCCAGAGTCCAGCCTGTCAGCTCTTCGGCCACCGGATTGAGTAGCTGGATAGTACCTTCTATATCAGTGGTTATGACACCATCGCCGATGGATGCCAGGGTTACGGCCAGTTGTTCCTTTTCATCGGCCACGGTTTTTTCCGCTGCCTGTCGTTTACCTATTTCCTGGTTGAGGCGGACATTGCTCTTTTGTAGCTGTTCAACTGTTTTTTCATATTCAAACAGGGTCTGCTGCTGCTTATGCTGCACATTGAGGATCTTGTTTTTCTGAGCGAGAATCGTGTCCAGCATTTTGTTCAGTGTTCTGCTGAGTCGTCCGAGTTCATCATCTCGCTGTACCAGGGGACGTATCTCCTCGTCTCCCTCCCTGACCCTGTTTGTCACCTCAACCAGATGTTGAATACCCTGGGTCAGGCTCCGGGCCATGATCATGGCAAAGATGGAGCCGACAAGAATGGCAAAAAGGGTGTACCAGGCACCGTCTCGGATAATGATCTTCAGACCGGCGTTGATACTCTCCTGGGAGGTCGCAACCCTGGCCCAGCCGATAAGGCGGTCGTTGGCAATGATGGGGGCGGCAATATCAATGAGGGCATCGTTGATCAACAGGTTTTGCGCCTCGACCCTGGCATTAATCAGTGAGCTACTGACTGGATCGTCAATATAGAGTCCTACCTTGCTGCGGTCACTGTGGCCGAGTACCTTGCCGTCCGGTGAAAGAATCATGGCGTAGAGAAGATCAGGGAAGCTGCTCTGGGAGTTGACCACCTCTTCCAGGCCGATGACATCCTGGGCCAGTACCCAGGAGACCGAGTTGCTGGCCAGGGTCTGGGCCAGGCTCAGGGTGTTGCTGACACTCTGATCCTGGAGAAAGGTTCGCTGCCTGTGGACCAGGTCAAAGACGAAAATTGTCATCAGGACGGCGTGAACCAGGGCAATGCCAAGCATTAACTGCCGTCTGATGGAGCCTGTCCAGAGTCTTTTAATTGTGTTCAGCATGGTTGAGGCGGTCTCTCAGTAGTCAATGGGACGAACAGTGTTGTTGAAGTCTTTTAGAAAATCAAGCACTGGGGCGTATGTTTCATTGCTGGCTGCCTCAAAGCGGGAAAGTTCCATTCGGGCAAGCCATTTTTTCCCCTGCTCGTGGGTGTGGAGGGCGAAGAAAATCTTTGCCACCTGTTGAAGAATATCTTCAGGTACATCGTCGCGAACCACCAGCCCGTTATTGGGCAGGGGGGCTGTTGACCACTTGACCTCAAGTTCCTGTGCAAGCTCAGGTCGTTCTTTGGAAAGAGCTTGCCAGGGCGGGGGCCAGGTTGAGCCGGCTGCCACGTCTTTGAGAAAAACATTCATGATCGAGGATTCCTGGGAGCCGACATAGCGGATATCAATGTCCTTCATTACCTCAAGGCCGTGTTTCTGCATATAAAACTGCGGCATCATGGTGGCGGCCAAGGCAGTGGGAGCCGGAAAACTGACCGCTTTTCCCTTGAGATCAGTCACCTCTTTTATAGCAGAATCCTTGCGTACCAGGATGATTCCCCGGAAGTTTTTATCATCCCCCATCTTGCCGAACACTTTGTAGCCGTGTTTAAGTGAGTTGACGGTCTGATAGGGGTTGGGCAGTCCGAAATGAAACTCCCTCGCGTACAGTTTTTTGTCATAGGCGGCATAGTTACGGGATGCCTCGACCTGGAAGACTGCGCCGGGAATCTGCTTGCTCAGGTAATCGGTGATTGGTCCAAAGATTTCATGGAGTCGTTTGGGGTTGTGGAGCGGGTGGACACCGAGGATGTATCTGGTGACAACCTTGGGCGGGGTTGCGCTGTACGTTGGGCTGTATTTTTCTTCTTTGCTGTCCTGGCATCCCGCAGACAGTAAGGTGAGTAGCAGGAAGGTGAGGAAGAGGCAGGCTGATACGGGGAAATGATTTTTTTTGTGGATAGAGCTGGGATAATTTGCCATCATTTTTCCTTATGCTGACTTTGTCTTCTTCTTCCGCATTGACGGGCTGAAGCAATGGTGCACACAGCGCAACCTACGCTTCTATTTCCATGATGTTTTCGGAGTCTGCGCTTACCTACCTGTAGGGTGCCGCTGTGCGCACCAGAAAGTGTTGCATAGAAGAATGTGTCAGATAAGCGGAGACTTCGACTACTTTCTGGAAATTCCTTATACCTCTACAGTATCATTGACTATGCTATATGCAAAGATTTTTAGTATCCTTTTAAAAAATTATGGTTCCTGGTTCCCAGGTAAGCGAAAAGTGTCAACCGGGAAATGAAGGATGCCAAATTTTTTGTTTAAAAGAGAGGTGACAGTCGGAACATGAGCCGTCTTTCAAGCTGATTCGCTGTCGGGAAGCTGCCGCTGCAGAGCCTGCAGATCCTCCCAGGCCCCCTTTTTCAGTTCCTCGTGCTGGAGGAGCAGGGCCGGGGGGAAGGTGACCAGTACCCTGGCCGTGTTGCCGTGCGGATAGCGGTACTGGTGAAAACGTTTCCGCAGCCGAATCATAGGGGTCTGAGTCTTGAGGATGAGGCGGGTTGCCACCTCTCCCATGGTACAGATCAGGGGGCATTGGATCGCAGCCAGCTCCCGTTCCAGAAAGGAGAGGCAGCGCTGTGCCGCCTCTGCATCAGGGTTCAGGGGAGCCGGCTGACAGCATTTGACCGCCTTGGTGACATAGATTGATTCCCGGCTCAGGCCGATGGCTGCCATCATCTTCAGGAACAGTTCATCCTCTTCTCTGCTCCAGATTACCTTTGTATCCGAGGGGGTACCGATACAGGCATCACCGATGATCAAGAGGCGTGGCTGCGGGGTACCTGAGCCGGGTATCTTAATGGTTTGCTCTGTGGTTTCAGGGCAGCTCTGACAGCGGCTCAGTTCCTGGGAGATTCTTTCCAACTGGGGCTGAATGGACTCTTTGGAGATGCGGATCGGTTCAGGGGCAGCGGGTTTGGCGACCTTGCTCTGCCGTGGTGCGGCAACAGGATGGGGAGCAGCAGCAGGCTGGCGGGCGGAGAGGAAGGTAACCAGTCCGGGTGCAGTCGGATAATCGGTCAAGCCGATTTCTTGATGAAAGGCGAGCAGACTGCGAGTCTGGCGGGCAACCTGAGTCAGAGCCGCCGGATCAACGGGTTTTTTCATCTTGATATCTTCATTTGTATATTTTTTACTGACAAGCTCTGTTTTCGTGCTTATATTATATGATAATTAATCAAGAGATTTTAATAATATATAGTAATATCAGGAGGAAAAGTAATGCCGATTTATGAGTATATCTGCAAAGACTGCCAAAAACATTTTGAGATACTCACCACCTCACCAGGCAACCTGGGGATCGTGAAATGTCCGGAATGTGCAAGCCTGGATGTTAAAAAAGCTGTTTCAGCGACCCATTTTCAGATGGGATCCGGGCGGCCATCCATTCCCAGTGGAGCACTTTCCGGCTGTTCGTCAAGATCAGGTTTTTCCTGAGCCTAGCCGGTAGAGAACCCGTGTGGTTCTCCTTTTGTATCGGATCAGGTATTTGGTCAGGTATCGGGTCAGGGATTCCCTGGCTCGACTCATTGATCAATTATTTCAATTACTCGATTTCATAAACCTCTTCATTCTTTTTGAGCATCCCGTATTTATCCCTGGCAATCTGTTCCAGATAGGCATCATCATTCTGTAATCTGTTAATCTCCAGGGTGAGTTCACCTATACGTTCTTCCTTGTCCGTAATCTCCCTGCGTAGCTGTTTAATTTCTTTCTTCAGCTGGTGGTGTGAGTAGAGGCTGCGACCGGGAATAAAGGCAATACAGAGTAAGCTGAGTAGCAGCACTGCCAGGGTTATGCGGAGCAGAGCCTTTTTTTCCCGCTTGTTTAACCCTTCTTTTATGTTTTTATGCGGAGTTTTCCTGGTTTTCACTGTTGTTTCTCTGGAAATGGAAGATTCCTGATGACTGAACTCAGCGGATAAGAGAAGCGTACCAATATGCTTTGCACTACCCGGAACCTTTTTGTTCCGCTGGAGTGATTTGTTTGTTATGTGATTTTATTCCTACTTGTACGTCGAATAGCTCTAACTGTTTTGGCTTGGGCTTATAATGATGCAGATATTCCTGGTTAAAAAGTTGATGCTTAATTTGTTTTGCTATTTCCGCAACCATTGGAACAACTATTGAGTTGCCTATTCTGTTGTAAAGTTTTGATTTTGCGCCAATTTTTTTAAAATTATCAGGGAAGCCCATTAGTCGAAAGCATTCATTTAATGTCAGTTTTCTGACCTTCCCCTTATGATATATAAAATATCTTCCTGTAGGTTCTTGAGAAGATAATGTTGGATGTGTACCCTCTGATGAATATATTCTATTAGGTTGTTTATGCACTCGGGATAAATGTTCTGTATTTTTTCTAACTCCATTTTGTCTAATTTTCTTATTTCTATAACCAGCAAATATAAGACCTGAAAGTTGTTTTTTAGGATTATTAACAAGGGTATATTCAGATTTTTTCAAGTATTCAAATTTTTCCCCATTGCATTCCTCATCAAGAATTTCTTTTAATGAAATTTCTGCCCTTTTATCAATTTGCTTAAAATCAAATTCAATATGATTTGCTGAGGCAACAATAATTGTTCTTTCTCTGTTCTGAGGAACCCCAAAGTCTTTAGCATTTAGAAGGTTCCAGCTTGTTTTATATCCAAGTTTCTTTAATACTTTTAAAACAGTTTTTAGCGTATTGCCTTTATCGTGATTTTTAAAATGCTTAACATTTTCTAAAACAACTACTTTTGGCTTATGGTGTTTTATTATTCGAACTATATCAAAGAATAAAGTTCCTCTGGTATCACTGAATCCTTTTTTATCTCCTGCAATACTAAATGGTTGGCAAGGGAATCCAGCAAGAATTATATCAAAATCCGGTATAGATTTAACATCAATTTTTGTAATATCACCAAAAGGTTTCTCATTATAATTCTCAAAATACATTTCTTGAGCATGTTTATCTATTTCAGAGCTAAAAACACAATGAAAACCTGTTTTTTCAAAACCTAATCTAAATCCACCTATGCCGGCAAACAAATCAATAAATTTATAACTCATCTTGAAGCTCCAAAATGAATTCTTGCCATTTTTGTTTATGGATATTTTTTAATTCTAAGTCATTTGCAATTAAAGTCGTATATGCCGTGATAAAGAGAGATAAATCTGAAATTAATCTAAAATAATATTTTAATGTTGGAAGAAGTCCATTAATTACAATCTGACAGCCATGTTCTTGCTTTACTGTATTTATTATGCTATTTATTGCTTCAATTTCATTTGTATCTACATCATGATGTGACAGTATATAATATCTCCTGGGATTAAATTTGATAATTTTTTCATTTGCTATTCTAAGTATGTTCGCATCTATTTTTTTATCTAATTTAATTTCTATCACTTCAAATAATTTTTTGTTTTTGAAAATTTCTATATCTCCTGCACTTTTTGATGTTCTATCAGAAATAGTATGACTGCCGAGTGATTTTAAAATACAGTGCGAATATCTTGATATTTCAATGAGTAAAATTTGATAAATAGCATAAAAAGCAATAACTGGTAGCTTTGAACCTCCAAAGGTAGAATAGTTGAATGAAAATTGTGAATCTAATGTATCTATTAGCTTTGAAATTGTAAGTTTTTCAGGATTTGTTAATGGAGTAAAAGCTATAATATTTTGTTCTTGAATAGCAATTATTTGTTTTATTAGCTCAATAAGAATATATTTTGGGTTAAGTCTCTTTGTTTCAATAGCATCAATCAATTCTAAAAAGGCTTTTTTGACTAATTTGTTACTAATTTTGCCATTATAATCTAAAGTGTATGGATGAGGCTGTTCTAATGAACGAGTTAACCAGCCACTTTCTGCCATTG
>DAOVTM010000404.1 GCA_030633145.1 Desulfobulbaceae bacterium | reverse complement strand
GGGCTTTCTGACCGTCGCCAAAGACTGTTATCATTGCCAAATACCTGCGAATTATTAATCGACAGGATACTCAACAAATCCCATAACTCCATGGGATGCAGTTGCACCGGTGTGGCCGTAGCCAGCAGCATGGTCTTGGTACGGGCGGCCAGTTGTTCCGCAAACAGATAAAGACTTTTCTTTTCAGGTGGCTTGAAAACATTATTGGCTGCCAGATTAGCCCGCCGGATTTTATGCGCCTCATCCCATATTACGCAGGAATATTTTTTCTTCAGAATTTGTTCCATCAAAGTGCGATTACGTTCTGAAAGAGTGGCGCTGGTAATTACAGAGGTGGAGATAATACCGATTTTACGGGGACAGTTGGTGAGCCGGTCGGGCAATGCCGGATGGAATTCATCCCGTTCAGTAGTCCAGCCGCCCCTATCCCAGCGGGCAGAGGGAACAGCAAGTTTCAACAATAACTCTTCCTGCCACTGTTCCAACAAGGGCTTGGGCGCAATGATGAGGATGGGCAGAGGATCAAGCGTTCCGATCAATTTTGCCAATGCGCCGAGTTGCAGGGTCTTACCTAACCCGACCCCGTCACAGAGCAAAAAACGCGCGCCACGCAGGGGGATGTCTTTATATTTGAGGTGCTGGTTAAAGGCCAGATTAATAAAATACTTTTGATGATCCCAGAAACCGAACAGTTCCGTTACCGTGGGTACTTCGGCCAGCAAAGGCTCTGGTTTTGGTTCGTCCTGCCAGGAACCAATATGTTCCAGCACAGTGCGTTGGGACAAACGTCCTATCTGTTTGACAATAAACTCGGAAAGGGGAAACCCTTTTTCCCATAGGGCATCAAATTCCTGCTGTACCCAGACAACACTTTCCGGGCTGTTATCTTCCCATACCAGTTCATAGTTTTTCGTCCAGGCACGGGAACTGTCATTGGCGCTGCCGATAAAAGATGTTGTTCCTTCTGCCCCTTCAATGATCCCGCCTTTACCATGGACAAAGCCGAATTCAGCATCAGGCACGAGACGAATTTCAAACAAGCGGCCATTTTTGCCGGATGACATCAACAGGGTATAGAGAATCTTGAGCCGTTGCTGTGCCACACTGCCGTGTACATCGACAAGATGGGTAAACTGTCCGGCATTCCAGGCCAGCCGCAACAAATTATTCTTCAGCTCTTTGTGCCTTGCGCCGGTAGCCATACGCACCGTTTTTACGTCCTCGGCGCTTACCTCGGTATTGCAGACAATCCGTACTGTGGGGATGTCTGCCAGTTCCGTTGCAGCCAGCTCCAGCAAGCTGCTTTGAAAATAGCCTGCTATCCGGTCATAACGAATACCATTCTTCAGCCGTTGTTGCAGGAAATCATTGTAAAGGCTTCCCCGGCGGGAGCTGTAACGTGTCAGCATAAATCAGATCTTCCAGTGGTTACTCAATTACTACAATGGTAATATTCTATTCACCGTATTGCTTACTTTCTATTTACATTTAAACAATAGAAAACAACGTATTTTCAAACGAATAATTTTCTATTACCCGTTTTTATCACCTTTTACAGGTCAATAAGAGGGATTTTGGTTGATAGAATCAGTCATTATTTACCCAATAACGCCTCCAGCGAAAGTCGCCGGTTTTCCCGACTTTTCCCTGAAAGATAAGATCATCAAGCGTTTTTTTGATGCGTCTTCGTTTTATTTCCGGGGCAATGCGAGAATGAATATCACTGATAGCAGAGTTGGGATAACGATTTAGATCCTCGATAATAAGCGCTTCAAGCCGGTGCGGTTCCATACGGGTCAAGGTGGTGGTACTGACAATATCGGCATCACGAAGCAGCGACGGGTCGATAAAATAGCGTTTGCCCTGTGTTTTACCCGAGCTTTGCACTATCTTTAATTTTTCCAATCGACCAAACCAGGACTTGATTTTTCCCACATTATCAAGATCCAGACGGTTGCAGAATTCTTTTGTTGTCATTCCCTCAGATTGAGCAAGAAGCCCAATGGTAATGCGCTCACGCTGTGATAACTGGAACCTGCTGTTAGCCACTTCTATCAGGCGTATCACTTGAGGTACAACAATCCTCCGCTTTATGGTAACGGATACCGAATCAGTCCCTTCATTAATCACTGGCGCAGGTCTGCCGGAAGAGAGCATTTGATCATACATAAGATCAAAGCCGCTACCTTCCCGCTCCATCATCTTCAGGTCATGAAACACTCTTGCCAGTCCATCATTTCTTCTTTGGCTGGCGTGAAGGATGTTTTGTGGTGTCACTCCCAGAGGGAGCCTGCCCGGATTGACAACTTCCAGCCGATCAGGGTACAGGTTGAGGAAAATATCGCCTCGCTGGGTATATGGGCGGTGAACCAGAGCATTAACCAGTAATTCCCGGATAACCTTTTCCTCAAAGGCCGCTATGTTTTGCCTAAACATACCATCCGGCAATTCATAGGTCTCACGAAAATCAGGGATAGTGCGCCATACTGCATCCACCAGTTCAACAGGTGAAAGTGTGTAATCATCCCATACGATCTTGTTAATTTTCTGCCGCTGCTCATCAAACTTGAGAAACTGAATAACCGGTGCGGTTCCGAGTCTGGCGCGATTGAGAGCTGTTCCAAGAAGGAGGATACCAAGATGGGTCAAGCTGTTGCCGGAGGCAAGTTGATAATGATCAAGCAGTTCATCCGGGCTTTTGTCCTTTACAGAATCCTTAACCCTCTCTGATTCATGAATTGACCTGACAAAATCATTAAGTTTGTCAGTATCAACATCTGTTCGGGCAGCATCAGGGCTTTCCATGGCTTCCCAGGACAAGCCGGGGCGTTCGTTGACTAAGCGCATCACATCATCGCCCACCACAGGTCGGCAGCTATCACCAACCCGCAGATAATATCGGCCACCGGAAGTGGAGGCAACACCATTGGCCTGAAAAATGGTTAGTTCAACAAACTGGCCGTCATTGACTGCCGTGACGATTTGGGGAGAAACCTGAACATTCACCGTCAATTCACTGATACGCTTGCGGAGTCGGTTGAGCAGTTCAAGCGGAATTTTCTGTTCGGCAGGCGGGAGCAGATCGCTGTCTTCAATGCCTATCAGGAGTCTTCCACCCCGGCTATTGGCAAAACAGACACAGTCCTGGGCAATATCGTCCCAATCAGCTGTTTTCCCGGTAACAACACGCAGTGATTTCAGGTCTGTAGTTTGATTTTCACTGTTCATACGGTTAGCTCATGGTCTATGCTGGTTTCAGAGAACTGTAATAGAGCAGTACACATCACGCTCTACAGTTTTCAACCCCAATAGCCAATGCCATCAGATGGTTTTGATACTCCTGCCAATGGGTGTTATCGGCGGTTATTTCTAACAAATAGCTAAAAATCACTGCCAGGCGGCTGGTACGGATATTCCAAAAATCGGTACTGTCCATAAGATGTTTAACTGCTCGATCCATATCAGCCCCCTGTTTAAGCAGCTTCAAGGCATGATAAACATGACGGGTGGGCGAATAACGCCACTGTTCCAGATCAGCCGGGGGAATATCAACAAAGCGGATTGCATCAGGCCGGGGCAACTCTTCAGGCAGGGCGGTTCTGCTGTTGTTGGCCTGTACCGGCCCGGTCAGGCTTTCATGATTACTCAGACCATAGGCATGTCCCAGATCCTGAAAAGCGCTGATTTTGAACATACCCTGCTGTTCCAGTTCCAGACCTTTGAGCAGGAATTTTTCCTCTGGAGTGAAATTCCGCCAAAACTGATAACTGTTGCCAGCCCCGTGTTTATTAATGGCTTGTTCCATGGCAGGAGGAACCAGAAAATCAGTGGCCGTGCGTTTGGCATTCTCCATCAG
>DAOVTM010000400.1 GCA_030633145.1 Desulfobulbaceae bacterium | reverse complement strand
TTGAGAATACAGCCGCCATACCTGACTCCCGTCCAACAGGCCGCATTGGGCTGTTCAGGGAGTTCTGGTCCTATTTCAGCGAGAACAAGGGAGCGGTGATCGGTCTCTTTTTCTTTATGGCCATAATCATCATCGCCCTCTTTGCCCAGTGGATTGCCCCGCATGCACCCAATGAGCAATTTCGTGATGCCCTGCTGCAGCCTCCGTTCTGGCAGGATGGTGGTGAACTGCGCTTCCCCCTGGGTACTGATGCCGTCGGTCGTGATATGCTCTCCCGTCTCATCTTCGGAGCCCGTTTCTCCCTCTTTATTGGCTGTGTGGTGGTCTCCATCTCCCTTGTTGCCGGTGTTTTCCTTGGCCTGCTGGCCGGTTATTTTGGCGGCAAAATCGACATGGCTATCATGCGCCTGATGGATGTGGTACTTGCCTTTCCCAGCCTGCTGCTGGCTCTGGTTCTTGTGGCACTGCTTGGACCCAGCCTGATCAACGCCATGATTGCCATTGCTGTGGTTCAACAGCCCCATTATGTGCGCCTGACCAGAGCCGCAGTAATGGGAGAGATCAATAAAGATTACGTTACTGCTGCCAGGGTGATCGGAGTGGGTACCCTGCGCCTGCTCTTTATTACCATTCTTCCCAACTGTATGGCTCCGTTGATTGTCCAGGCCGCACTCAGTTTTTCCTCTGCCATTCTTGATGCCGCTGCCTTGGGTTTTCTCGGCATGGGGGCTCAGCCGCCTACCCCGGAATGGGGAACCATGCTGGCCGAGGCTCGTGAATTCATCCTCCGAGCATGGTGGGTGGTGACCCTGCCTGGCGTGGCCATCCTCAGTACGGTACTGGCTATCAACTTGATGGGAGACGGGCTGCGGGATGCCCTGGATCCCAAGCTTAAAAGGTCATAATGAGGCGTGAGTTATGAGGGATGAGGGTTCGCACGGCTTCCTCTCAATACTCTTAACTCAATACTCATAACTATATAACTCAATGCTTGAAATCAACAACCTCTCCGTTACCTTTCAGACTGCCTCCGGCCTGTTCACGGCAGTGGATCAATTCTCCCTCTCCATAGAGCCGGGCGACCTGGTCTCCATTGTCGGGGAATCAGGTTCCGGCAAGTCGGTCGCCATGCTGGCAGTCATGGGACTGCTCCCCTGGACAGCCAGGGTGACGGCTGACTGTCTCAGCTTTGACGGCCAGGATATGTTGACCATGAAAGCAAGGAAACGGCGCAGGATCATTGGCAAGGATATCACCATGATTTTCCAGGAACCGATGACCAGTCTCAACCCATGTTTTACAGTCGGTTTTCAGCTCACTGAGTCCCTGAAAATCCACCTGATGATGAAACGTAAGCAGCGCAGGCTACGCGCCATGGAACTCCTTGATCTGGTAGGAATCCCGGAAGCGAAAAAACGCCTCTCTGCCTTTCCGCACCAATTGTCCGGCGGAATGAGCCAACGAGTAATGATCGCCATGGCCATTGCCTGCAGCCCCCGCCTCCTCATTGCGGACGAACCCACCACGGCTCTGGACGTGACCATCCAGGCTCAAATCCTGGATCTGCTCCTCAAACTACGCCGTGAAATAGACATGGCCTTGGTCTTAATCACCCATGATATGGGGGTGGTAGCGGAGACTGCCCAGCGGGTAACAGTGCAGTATGCGGGCCAGCAGGTGGAAAAACAGGAGGTCAAGGGGCTGTTCAGTGATCCGCATCATCCCTATACAGCTGCCCTGCTGGCAGCTCTTCCGGAACGGGCAGAGGGGAAAAAACTCGCATCCATTGCCGGGGTGGTACCTGGCCAGTTTGACAAGCCGGACGGCTGCCTTTTTGCGCCCCGCTGCAATTATACCACTGACATTTGTCGAACTATGGCTCCGGCCCACTCCTCTGACGAACTAGGGCAGGCTCTCTGCCACTATCCACTGGAAAACGGTGTCCCCAGAGAGCTGACCCATATTGACGGGGGGAAGCTGCATGGACTCTAACACCTCTAACATATCTAACAGTGAAACCCGAGAGAACACCGTGCTGGAGGCCGTTGAGCTGACACGACATTACTCCGTGCCGCAGGGAATTCTGCGAAAAGCACTGACCCTCAAGGCACTGCGCGGGGTCAGCTTCAGCCTCCGTCCTGCCACTACCCTGGCACTAGTGGGAGAATCAGGCTGCGGCAAATCAACCCTGGCCCGCCTGATCACCCTGATCGAGCAGCCCACCAGCGGAGAACTGCGCATCGACGGAATCAATACCGCCACAGCCAGGGGTGCGGAACTCAAGCAATGTCGCAGCAAGGTACAGATTATCTTTCAGGATCCCTACGGTTCACTCAATCCCCGCCAAAAGGTGGGACGAGCCTTGGAAGAGCCGTTACTCGTCAACACACGGCAGAAGAAAAAAGAGCGGCAGCAGGCTGCCCGGAAAATGCTCGCCCTTGTGGGACTGCAACCCGAGCATTATGACCGCTACCCGCACATGTTTTCCGGAGGACAGCGGCAGCGGATCGCAGTGGCTCGCGCCCTGATGCTACAGCCGGAGATCCTGGTTCTGGATGAGCCGGTCTCAGCCCTGGACGTTTCCATCCAGGCGCAGATCCTCAACCTGCTGGCAGACATCCAGCAAGAGTATAAACTGGCCTATATCTTTATCAGCCACGATCTGTCCGTGGTGCAGCACATTGCCGACGAGGTGATGGTGATGTATCTGGGCTCGCCGGTGGAGATCGCAGAACGGGCAACCCTGTTTTCCGATCCACGCCACCCCTACACCCGTGCCCTGCTCTCAGCGACCCCAGTGGCGGATCCCTTTCACAAAAAAGAACGGATCATGCTCAAAGGGGAACTGCCCTCCCCTATTGCGCCACCCGCAGGCTGTGCTTTTCATCCCCGCTGTCCCGAGGTTATGGATATCTGCCGGACTGATGCTCCTGCGTTACGCGATATCGGCTCCTGCAGGGTTGCCTGCCATTTAACTGCTGATTTATCCGCAGATGACGCAGATTAGCGCAGATTATTTTTTAGGGATAAAGCCGATCCTACAGTTGTATGAGCCACGAATAGTAACTCTATCAGAGTAGTAAAAGGACTTTTTCAATTGTTGTTTTTATCTGCGTCATCTGCGTAATCTGCGGATAAATAGGCGAATAACCTATAACCGCCAAAAATTAATATCCCCATCCTCAACCCGATCAATCCCCAGCATTGACTTGACATCAATCAAACAGCCGCCCGGCTTCAATGCCTTGCAGAAAAACTCCAGGGGCAGTTTTTTGAATTCTTTATGGGGAACAGCAATAATCAAGGCTCCCAGATCAGTACACTCTTCCAGGCTGGCCATAGTCATGCCGGTGAGCTGTTCAGCCTCTTCGGCTGAGGCTACAGGGTCATGGACAATGATCTCAATGGCATAGTCCTGCAGCTCATTTATGATGTCAAATACCCGCGAGTTGCGCAAATCCGGGCAGTCCTCCTTAAAGGTGAGACCAAGGATCGCCACCTTGGAACCGTTAATATTTATATGGGACTGAAGCAGCATCTTGACAGTTTTTTCCGCAATATATTTACCCATTCCATCGTTAATGCGGCGACCGGCCAGGATAACCTGGGGAGTATAGCCGGTGCATTCCGCCTTATGGGTCAAATAATAGGGGTCAACGCCGATACAGTGTCCGCCCACAAGACCAGGCCGAAAGGGAAGAAAATTCCACTTGGAGCCAGCCGCCTCCAGCACATTCAGGGTGTCGATCCCCAACCGATCAAAAATAATGGCCAACTCGTTGATGAGGGCGATATTGAGGTCACGCTGGGTGTTCTCTATAACTTTGGCCGCCTCTGCCTCTTTGATAGAGGCAACAGGATAGACACCGGCATCAATGATGGAGGCATAGAGTTCAGAGACTGCCTGGAGGGTATCTTCTGAATCCGCAGACACAAGTTTGGTAATCTTGGTCAGGGTTC